>CAYRLD010000018.1:0-13726 GCA_964424925.1 uncultured Planctomycetales bacterium | reverse complement strand
TTGACGCCCCCCCATCTCGCTTCTATCTTTCATAAGATGAAGAAAGCTCTGATCACCGGAATTACCGGACAAGATGGGTCCTATCTAGCTGAATTTCTTCTCGAAAAGGGGTACCAAGTTCACGGGGTAGTTCGCCGGTCCAGTACGGAAACTTTCGAAAGAATCAATCACATTCAGAAGAAGATCCGCCTTCACCAAGCAGACCTTCTCGACCAACTATCTCTCATTCAGATCATGAAAACAGTGAAGCCGGATGAGATCTATAATTTAGCCGCACAATCTTTTGTCCCCACCTCTTGGGTACAGCCCGTTCTGACAGGAGAATTCACGGCACTCGGTGTCACCAAGATGCTCGAAGCGATGAGACTGGTTTCGAATAAAGCTCGATTTTATCAGGCATCCTCAAGTGAGATGTTTGGAAAAGTCCAGGAGGTCCCCCAAACAGAGAAAACACCGTTTTATCCCCGCAGTCCTTATGGGGTGGCGAAAGTGTATGGGCACTTCCTGACCGTAAACTACCGCGAAAGCTATGACCTCTTTGCCGTCTCTGGAATTCTCTTTAACCACGAATCCCCGAGGCGGGGGATGGAGTTTGTAACACGGAAAATCACCCACACCGTTGCGCAAATCAAGCTGGGACTCGCAAAAGAGCTTCGACTCGGGAATCTGGATGCAAAAAGAGACTGGGGATTTGCAGGAGACTATGTCCATGCGATGTGGCTGATGCTCCAGCAACAAAAACCGGAAGACTACGTCATTGCCACCGGAGAAACACATAGTGTCCGGGAATTCTGCAAGATCGCCTTTGACCACGTCGGCCTTTCCTGGAAAAAACATGTAAAGATCGATCCCAAATTTTTCCGCCCTGCCGAAGTCCATACCCTTCTGGGAGATCCTTCTAAAGCAAAGAAAAAGCTGAAGTGGAAATTAAAGGTCTCCTTCCCGGAACTTGTTAAAATGATGGTTGATTCTGACTTAGAGCTTCTTCAAACCAAATGAGGAAGGCGCTTGTTACCGGAGCCGCCGGCTTTGTCGGAACATATCTGACCCGTTTTCTTCGGAACCAAGGGTGGGAAGTTACGGGGCTCGATCTAAAACCTGCTCAAGAGGTAGATCGGAATCTCATAGGAAACCTGAGTACCATTCCAGCCTCCAAAGTAAACCGGTACTCCTACGACGCCGTCTATCACCTGGCCGCCCTCTCGCATGTTCCTACAGCCAATGAAAATCCCTCCCTCGCTTTTGATGCGAATGTACGGGGAACCTTCCGTCTCTTGAGAATTTTACCCCGAGGCCAACGAATTATTTTTATCAGTTCGGGTGATATTTATGGGAAGGGCCATATAGGGCCGATCCGAGAAAGCGCTCCCCTCCGACCGACAAATGCATATTCAGCAACAAAGGCATGTGCGGATATGGCGCTCTCCTCACCCATTCATGATCACAATCTTACGATTCTTAGACCTTTTAACCATACCGGACCTGGCCAACCGGATTTATTTGCCGCCCCCGCTTTCGCACGACAGATCGCTAGAGCAGAAGCCGGAATTCAACCTCCCATCATCCACGTTGGGAATGTAAGCCCCTGCCGGGATTTTCTCGATGTTCGTGATGTCGTACGTGCCTACCTCCTTGCCTTCGAAAAGGCGGGCCGAGGTCCCTACAACATCGGCTCCGGAAAAGGAGTTATGATCGGGGATCTCCTCAAAATGCTTCTCGGCCTTTCTCGAATAAAATTATCGATAGAATCAAAATCGATCCGACTCAGGAAGGGTGAATCCGAAGAGAGAATCGCCCATACAGTCCGATTTCAAAAAGATACCGGCTGGAGCCCCTCTATTCCGTTACGAAAAACTCTCTCTGACCTTCTTGATACGGAAAGAGCGAGAGTCGCACGGAAGATTTGACGCCCTCCCCTGTGAGGGATACACTCCCCTCTATGTTGAAAAATGAAAAAGGTTCGGCACTGGTTGTTGTTCTTCTCATCCTCGTTCTTCTTCTGGGAATGGGAGCCGCATTCCTCACCCAGCCAGAAGAGTCAACAGGACCAAAACCAGAATATACTCAGAACGAAGCCGATCTTCTTTGCCAGAGTACCCTTGAGAATGCCTGCTCAGCACTCTGGTTCTATAAAACGGAAAACCCAGCTAGTTGGAACAAGATTCTTTCGAGCCTTGAGGGTGATTCTATCGACCCGACCATCCATCGGAGAGAATATATCGCTAAGGTCGATCATCTCATCGACCAATCAAATGATCTCCTTACCAGCGTAGAAAAGAGCGCCGCCAATCTGAAGAAAGGGGATCAGAAAGAAGCCAGACGACTTCTGGCTCAGGTAACCCGAGCCATTCGCGCACTTGCCACGGTAAGAGGGATCGCAGGAGAAATCGTGCCACGTTGGACTGAAGAGGTGGATCTCGCCTTTAATCTGAGCCGGAATCTACGCGGGTATCTCTCTGACGAACCCGCCATGAACCGGAGAGACTTTGTTCTCGATCTCATTGCACGCCGAGGGTCCAATCGACAACCCCTTCCCGTCAGACCCACCAGCTATTTTGGGAATCTTCTTCCGGCAGGAGGGCGCGCGGTCAAGATCGTCGTCCGCGATAATGAGGATGGGGACGAGAACAAAAGCCTGGACAAAGATAACAGAGTCTTTGTTTATGTAACCGCCCTTCTTCCCCAAGGAACCATCTCACAGACAGAGGCTCTCGTGGAATTTGATCCGCAGGCAGCCAAACACACCGTCAGGACTCTGCAAAGCCGAAAACTGCAATAATCTCGAACATTTTCTTGATTTCCCCAACTGAAATCGATAGAGTTACGCGCCTCATGAAGAAGGATATACATCCAAATTACGTTGATACCGCCGTCAGCTGCGGGTGTGGAAACACATTCACCACCCGAAGTACGAAGGAGACACTCAGCGTTGAAATCTGCTCTGCCTGCCACCCTTTCTATACCGGCAAACAGAAATTCGTCGATACGGCCGGGCGAATCGAACGATTCAAGAAGAAATGGGGAGGAGCTTCTGCTCCTAAGGCGAAGGAAGCGGTAAAAGTAACGAAAAAGGATTCTGTAAAGAGCTCCGGAGCCCGTCCGGGTACCATCGCAGCTCAACTTCCGGCAACCCAAAAACCAGCCCCAAAAGCCGAGGCTGCGCCAGAAGCCAAGGCTGCCCCAAAAGCCGAAGCTGCGCCAGAAGCCACAAAAAAGCCAGAAGCCGAAGGCAAGTCCTAGTCATTTCCCCGCAGATTCTTACACGGAGATCCTCTCTCGATGCTCGATAAGATCAAGGACATGGTCGCCCGATACGAAGAGATCGAGACTCTTATCCAGAATCCAAAACTCGCCGCGATCCCCGACCAATATGCGGCACTCATGAGAGAACGAGGATCTCTTGAGAAAGTAGTCACTCGACAGCGAGAAATCGATTCCATTCGAACTCAGAAGGAAGAAGCAACATCACTCTTAGAAGATCCTGAAATGAAAGATATGGCCGAAGAGGAGATGAAGGGTCTTACGGAACGGGAAAATACCCTCCTCGCAGAACTAGAGGAGATCCTCCTTACCGAGGATGAAGTCTCCATGCGAAGTGTCATTGTTGAAATCCGGCCCGGCGTAGGAGGGGCAGAAGCGGCCCTCTTTGCGTATGAGCTCATGGAAATGTACACCAAGTTCGCCCTTCTGCATAAGTGGAAGGTACAGCAGATGGATGTGGTCACATCCGATTTGGGAGGACTCAAATACGGGGTCTTCTCCGTGGAAGGACCAGAGGTATACAAATTTCTCCGGTATGAAAGTGGAACGCATCGAGTCCAACGAGTGCCCGCAACCGAAGCAAGCGGCCGAGTGCACACCAGTACATGCACCGTAGCGGTCATGCCGCAAGCAGAGACGGTTGAAGTAACCATCGATCCGAAAGAGATCAAAGTGGATACGTTCAGTGCTGGTGGCCCGGGGGGGCAGCACGTCAATAAGACCCAGAGTGCTATCCGTATTACCCACATCCCAACCGGCATTGTCGTTCAGTGTCAAAACGAACGATCCCAGAATCGCAACCGAGATCTCGCCATGCGATGGCTTCGTGCCCGGATTTATGAACACGAGGAAGAACAGAAAGCAAAAGAGAGACGGGACCTTCGCCGGTCTCAAATCGGCACGGGAGAGCGGAGCGAAAAAATCCGCACCTATAACTTCCATGACAATCGAATTACAGACCATCGAATCAGTTTCTCGGTACACCGCCTTGCCGAATTCCTCGAAGGAGACATTATGGAAATGGTCGAGAAACTCCAGGAATGCGAACGGGCTGAAAAGCTGAAATCCCTCGGCAAAAAATGACCGTAAAAGACCTTCTGCGAGAGACCACCCTTCGATTCCGTTCCGCTGGAATTGAAGATCCTCGAGTAGAGGCTGAAATCCTCCTCGCAGCAACACTCCAGGTCCCACGCGCCCACCTTCCCGCAATCGATACCATTACCAAAAATAACCGCGGTCATTTTGAAGAATGGATTCGAGAACGATCTGAAAAGCGAATCCCTCTTGCACACCTGATTGGAGAATGGGAATTCTTTGGACTTCCTTTTCGAGTCTCTCCGGATGTTCTTATCCCCCGCCCTGAAACGGAATTTCTCGTGGAACGGGCTCTGACGCGAAAAGAGAGAACTTTCCTCGATATCGGCACCGGCAGCGGGGCCATTGCCATCGCACTAGCAACAAAAGGATTTTCCGGGATTGCGACCGATACGAGTACAAAGGCGCTCGATATTGCACGGCAAAATGCAGAACGAAATGGAGTGTCGTCGAAGATAAAATTTGTAGAAGCAGACCTCTTTTCGCCGGGAGAATATGAACTCGTAGTCTCCAATCCGCCGTACATCCCCTCGGCAGAAATCGAAAATCTTTCCCCGGAAGTACGACAGGAACCAATGAGCGCCCTCGATGGGGGCGAAGACGGGCTCGACCTCATCCGAAAGATCCTTGCCGCGACCACCCTCCCCCTCCTCATGGAAGTGGGAGCAGGACAATCCCAACAAATTACCAATTTGGCTTTACAGTCCGGATTTCGCAACGTCCAATGGGTGCAGGATCTTGCCGGGATCAATCGCATATTGGAGGCGGAATGAAGAAAAGGTGGGCCCTCTTTTGTTTTCTATTTATGACCGGGTGCCAAGCAACAAACCAGGAACATCTACATCAGGGAATGACTGTGAGCGCACTCTATTACGAACAGTCCACCCTTGAAAAAGAAAAACACATAAAGGTAACCGAAGGACATGACCTCACCATCGAAAGCGTCCTTCCCCAAGCAAAACAGAGCGAGTTTGAATCCGCCCGAACTCCCCGCAGAAACTTCTACCTTCAATTTCTCAAACCAGAAGAGATCCACGAAGGGCTCACCCTTGATTTTGAGGACACTTCCCTTCTGCTGTACGTGATGCACACCAACAACCTCCATCAGGATGAGGTCGTCATCCACGGCCCTGAATTCTTACGAGGGACCGTCTCTGTCATGAACATTTCCGAATCACAGATAACGCTCCATCTATCATTGGGGTCGAATCGAAATACGGAAAGAGAGAATTACATCCTCAACGCCAAACCGGGAACCGTACGGTAATTCGAAATATGGAGAAGAGATGAAGCTTCTTTGCTTACTACTATTGCTGAGTTCTCTGGATGAAAAGAAAACAGTAAAAGTGGTCTGCCCTCTAGATGGCCATTCCTTCACGGCAATACAAATTATTCGCACCAATGACTGGGGCGGCGTCGATCTCGACTTCTGCCGGCATGCCTACAAAACCCGGCCCATGAATTTTTATGTCTGGGTCTGCCCCAACTGCGCGTTTGCCGGAAAAAAGAAAGATTTCGATGTAGCCTTGTCTGATCAGGCAAAACAAACCCTTCTTGGAAAACTGATTCCTCAGACGAAAATTACCAAGAAGATGAAACAGACAGACATCGCTGCTCATGTAAAATACGATCTCCTCGCCCAAGTAAAAACCCTAACGAACGGCTCTCCCCTTGATATCGGTAGAGCTTACTTGGGGGCCGCCTGGACTTTCCGGGAAGAGGGGGCGATCTACCTCGATAACTTTGACGAATGGGAGCGGGTCTGGAAGATGTACCATCTTGATCGACTTCCCTTAGAACTAGGAAAGAAAAACAGAACCGACTTCGATCTCGACGTGGCTCGGAAATTGGAAAAACGATTAGAAAAAACGAAGTACAAGCCTCTCGATCGAATGCTTCGAGAGTACCTCGTCGCGTACCTCTATCGAAAGCATGGGGAACTCCTTCCGACTGAAAAATGGATAACTAAATTAAATGACTCCAAGGGAGAGAATTCGGTATTGGATAACGCAGTCTCAATAATGGAAAGATCGATCCAACAAGAAAGAGAGTTCCTAAAAAAATCGGCCTCCTTCCTCAAGAAAGTCCACGAAGGGAAAGAGATCTCCAATCAGACAAGAGGAGATGTCGCTTATGTGGAAGGAGAGATTCACCGAAGACTCGGTTCATTTCAAAAGGCGTCCCATGCATACGATCAGGCGATAAAGATCTCTCCCAATAAAGCTCTTCAGGATCTCGCCACTCAACAAAAAAGCAGCCTTCCCCGGGAATAGCTCTCGCCTCGATCCCCACGCCCCCAAAAGAACTTCTAAGGTTTTTCACCTTTTTTTGCCGAAGATTATTGTTGCCCTTGAATTTCGTAGTTTATGAATTATAATTTACGAAGAAGAAGCAGGGGGAAACCCTGACTTAGAGGGGGAAGAATATGGACAAGTTCGTAATCGAAGGGGGGCGTCAGCTCCAGGGCTCAATTCAGGTTAATGGAGCGAAGAACGCCGCGCTGCCGATGATGGCCGCAGCCCTTCTTCTCGAACAGGGGGATCGCCTGATCCTCCGTAATGTCCCAAATCTCGTCGACATTCGGACCATGGGCATCTTGTTGGGGAAACTGGGCGTCCGGGTCACCCGCAGTAAGGATGTCGTCACACTTTTCGTCACCGACGACAAACCGGTCATCGCGCCTTATGAGATCGTAAAAAAGATGCGAGCGAGCATCTGCGTTCTTGGGCCTTTGGTCGGCCGTCGTCGTGCGGCGAAGGTATCCCAGCCAGGAGGTTGCGTTATCGGGGTTCGCCCTGTCGATCTCCACATTCGGGGTCTTGCCGATCTCGGAGCGGACATTTCCATGAAAAGGGGATACCTCGAAGCGGATGGGAAAAATCTAAAAGGTAGAACGGTTTATCTCGGTGGAGCATACGGCCCGAGTGTTACCGGAACTCAAAATGTACTGATGGCGGCGGTCCTGGCCGAAGGCACTTCCATTATTGAGTGCGCCGCATGTGAACCGGAGGTCCAGGCTCTTGCCGAAATGCTTAATGAGATGGGCGCAAAAATCGAAGGGATTGGGTCCCCCCGTCTCATCGTTCATGGAGTAAACCAATTACACGGTGCCGATGTATCGGTGATTCCGGATCGTATTGAAGCGGCCACCTTCATGGCAGCAGCGGCCGTTACCGAAGGACACGTTCGCATTGAGAAGTGTCGCCCAGATCATATGATCGCTCCCCTAGAAAGCTTCCGCATGGCAGGGATTCATACGGAACAAGGGGAAGATTGGATCGAAGTACAATCAGAAGGGGAATTTAAGCCGGTTGATATCACCACCCTCCCCTACCCCGGATTCCCAACCGATTTCCAAGCACAATTCATGGCGGTCATGAGTGTCGGGAAAGGCATTTCGGTCATCACCGAAAAGATCTATCCGGATCGATTCATGCACGTCCCAGAATTGAGCCGTATGGGAGCGAACATTCGTAAAGAAGGAACGTGTGCAATTATTGCAGGTGTCGACCAACTCGTCGGCGCCGAAGTAATGGCAAGCGATCTGAGAGCGAGTGCCGGGCTCGTCGTCGCAGGAATGGCGGCAGAAGGATTTACCGAAATCCACCGGGTCTATCACATCGATCGTGGTTATGAGAATCTCGAAAAGAGACTCTGCGGCTTGGGGGCTCGCGTCAGTCGAGTCGTAGAAAAGAAAGAGAACGCGCTCATCCGAGAAGCGATGTAAATCGTCCTCAAAAGGCCATTATTTACTCTTTCAAAATTTTCCACATTTCTTCGGTTGGATTTGAATCCCCCTCCGTAAAGAAGAGATCAACTTTTTCGAAAGGGATCTCTATATGGCTCTCACTCTACTCCTCCTTTCTCTCATCCAGTCAGGAATTTCGGAACCGGACAACATCACCTGGGTAGAAAGCCCGAACTATAGCCCTCGCCCAGCGGGACAGGATATCGATTCCATCGTCATCCATACCACAGAGGGATCTACCAGTGCCGCCGGAACGATCAGTTGGTTCCAAAATCCGAGTTCCAATGTCAGTGCGCACTACATCATTGGGTATGACGGGGATATCACCCAGATGGTCGCTTTGAACAAGAAATCATGGCACGCCACCTATTACAACAGCCGGTCGATTGGGATTGAAATCGCGGGGAAATCTTATGACCCAGGAACCTGGGGAGAGAAAAATTTTGATGCTCTCGTCAATTTGGTGGCCTGGCTCTGTTCCAAATATGACATCCCAGCCCTTCAACCCTCCGGAGACGCTTATGATTACCCGGGAAATAAGATCAATTTCGCCGGGATTGTAGGTCATGGGCAACTGCAACCGTGGAATAAGGTGGATCCAGGACCCTATTTTGAGTGGGAAAACTTTATCGAAGAAGTGCAGGAGAAACTCGATAACGGAACCCCTCTTGCGCCCCCAACAGGCCTAACGGCAACGCCGACGAATGGAGGAGGAACAAAATTCAAATGGAATCCGGTCACGAATGCAAATCAGTACCAAGTGACGATAGCGGAAAATGATCAAGACTTAAATTCAATGGCCGCATCCGCACAAGTGCTCTATGTCGGAGGCAACACATCTTATACGTGGACCAATGGAATCGCGCCCCCTAGTTTTGTTTGGAGTGTCACGGCGATGAACAATTACAAAACCGCAACGACCATTTTGACCCCTACGGGAACCTACACCCTCCAAGGAGAAGCGGAGGATACAAATTGTGCGGCCGAACTCGCTTCGCATACCACCATCCTCATCTCCGCCTCCGCTCTTCTCGGATTGATTCTTTTGATCGCGGGTCTTTCCCTTACGAGAAAAAGTCTCGTCTCCTGAACTCTATATCGCCCCCAGTCCTATCCAAGGGTGTGACTCTGTCATGCCCTTGGAATATATTTTCGATCACCATTCAAATGTGACTAATTAGTCATTTTTTTTCTTCCCATATCCCACGCTCCCTTGTACCGTTTCTGACTGCAGTTTGCAGTGTGATGGGAATTTATTGGGGGCAACCATGAACATTTCTCTACTCGCATTTCTTCTCTTTTTCCAGACGGGCATTTCTGAGCCGGAAAATATTACCTGGAAAGAAAGTCCTCATTTTAGTAGTCGGCCGAGCACGCAATCGATTGATGCGATTGTTCTTCATACAACAGAAGGATCATTCACCTCCAACGGAGTCGTCTCGTGGTTTCAGAATCCGAACTCCAAAGTAAGCTCTCACTTCATTGTCGATTATGAAGGGGATATCATCCAGATGGTCGACATCGACAAAAAAGCGTGGCATGCCACCTATTACAACAGTCGATCGATCGGAATCGATTTCTGCGGAAAGGCGAACGACCCAGATACGTTTAACGATCTAAACATGGAGACCATGGTCGAACTCGTTGCCTGGCTTTGTTTCACCTATGATATCCCCGTAGTTCACCCCTCCGGAGATGCTTACGACTATCCTAACGATAATCTCGACGAACCGGGTATTGTTGCTCACGGGCAAGTCCAGCCTTGGAACCGAACGGATCCGGGACCTCATTTTGACTGGGAAGGATTTATCGACGCGGTTCAGAAAAAGCTCTCTGCGATCAATACCCTTACCGCCCCTACCGGGCTTTCAACAATTGAGGAAGAAGAGGGGCTCACCTTCTCCTGGGATGATACCCCAGGTGCAGACCTCTATCAGCTTGATGTCGCCGAATCTTCTGAGGATCTCGCATCCATGTCAGGATCCTTTCAGATTCTCTATCTTGGAGAAGAAAGCACCTACACGTGGGAGGGAGCCGCCTCAGGTAGCACCTATTTCTGGAAGGTCACCGCTCAAAACAATTTCGAATCCGCCTCTTCCACAGCTTCCACGGGAACGGGAACCGGCAACGATAACTGTTCCGCGACTATCCGCGAAAGAGGCACACCCCTGACTTTTATCCTGTTGGGGATCTTCCTTCTCATGGGAACGTTTGCACTTCGAGGGGGGTCGTCGCTACAATAGCCGGCCATGTTTGATTCATTAACCGAATCCCTTTCGGGAGTCTTCCGCAAGATGTCGGGCAAGGGCCGACTGAGCGAGAAGAATATCACCGAGGGTCTGCGCGAAGTTCGCATGGCGCTCCTCGGCGCCGATGTAAACTTTAAGGTCGTCAAGAACTTCATCAAGAACGTCAGTGAGAAAGCGGTGGGACAGGATGTCATCAAAAACATCAACCCCGCCCAACAGATCATCAAGATTGTTCACGATGAACTCGTCGACCTGATGGGTCCCGTCGACCATACCATCCCCCCTGCAGGAAAGACGCCAACCGTGATCATGATGGTCGGTCTACAAGGGGCTGGTAAAACAACCACCACGGGGAAACTTGCAAAGCTCCTTACGAAAAAGGGTCGCAAACCCCTTCTCGTTGCTGCCGATATGATCCGCCCTGCTGCGGTAGAACAACTCAAGACCCTAGGAGAACAACAGAAACTTCCGGTCTATTTCGAGAAGAGCGGACGCCCCGTCAAGATCTGTCAAAGGGCGGTACAGCATGCCGACGAAAATGGACACGACCTCGTCCTTCTCGATACCCAGGGAAGACTCCACATCGATGAAGAGATGATGGAGGAACTCGAAGATATTAAGACAAAAGTTAAACCGAACCTGATTCTCCTCGTCGTCGATGCGATGACAGGACAGGACGCCGTCAATTCCGCCGCGAACTTTGACGAGAAGCTCGGCATTGATGGGGTCGTGATGACCAAGCTTGATGGGGACGCCCGTGGTGGTGCCGCCCTCTCGATCAAAGCGGTCACCGGAAAACCGATCAAATTCGTCGGCGTCGGGGAAAAGATGGAAAACCTCGAAGAGTTCCATCCCGACCGTATGGCCGGACGAATTCTCGGCATGGGGGATGTCGTCTCCCTCGTGGAAAAAGCGCAGGAATCGATTGACCAGGACGAAGCCCTCAGACTCCAAGAAAAAATGCAGAAGGATGAGCTCACCCTTGCCGACTTTTTGAAGCAACTTCAGCAGATGAAAAAGATGGGGCCGCTCAAATCGATCATGAAAATGCTCCCCGGCCAACTCGGTGAGATGGCAGGGGATATCGATGAAAATGAAGTGAAACATGCCGAAGCGATTATCCAGTCGATGACGCCAGAAGAACGGGAGCATCCCGAGATATTGAACGCGAGTCGAAAGCAACGAATTGCGCGCGGATGCGCACGACCGGTTCATGAAGTGAACAGCCTGATTAAACAGTTCCAGGACGCACGGAAAATGCTTCGCGCGATGCGAAAGGGCAAGGGCGGAATGGCCGGAATGTTCCCAGGAATGGGAGGCTAGTCACCCTCTCCGGCGGCTTTCCCCGTCCCCTGACATCCGGCACAGCCTATATGTCCGTACCCATCACATCGAGAACACGACTTCGTCCCAAGTCCTCCACAGTCGGGGCAAGAGGTCTCCTCCCCCCCCACTAGACTTTTTACGGTACCGCTCCCCTTGCATCGACCGTCACATGGAAAGGATTTGGATCCCTGGCAATCCCCACAGATCTCATTCCCTGATCCTTCACAAGCCGTACACAGATCAGCCTCTACATACCCTTGCTTCTGCATGGCCATGTATCCGATCACCCCCCCAATCGCAGAGAGGGAAAGGAAGGCGACCAAAAGAATCGGCACCCATCCGGAGGATGATTCCGGACGATCCTCAAAGTTCCGACGTGGTTCCCGGCGGGAGGGAGCCGGCGCCCCTACTCGGGGGACCATGATCTCTTTCCAGCAAGCGGGGCACTTCATGCGGGATCCCTTGATGGCGTCTTCCGCCTCAAGTTCCTCGCCACATTCCGGACAATAAAAGAGGATCATCGTTCTGACACAAGTTTGCTCTGAGAACCGCCCGCTTTCAAACAAAAACCGTTGCATCTGTGCGATTCGAATGATAGATTACGCGGCCATTACGGAGGAAATATAAAGATGTCAGTACGGATTCGTATGACCCGCGTCGGCCGAAAGAACCACCTTCAGTGGAGGATCGGCATTTTTGATAAACGCACCCGTCGTGACGGACGAATGATCGAAAGTCTCGGCACCTATGATCCACATCAGGAAAACAAAGACAAAAAAGTTGTCATTGATGCGGAGAGATACCATCACTGGGTCAGTAAGGGCGCCGTTCCTTCTGACTCCGTAAAGCGTCTCATGGACCACACCGAATCTCTCGCAGCGAAATAATGAAAATTCGCCCCGTCGCGTGGACGCGCGACGGAGTTCTCATTCTCGACCAGACCCGACTTCCCCAGCGTGAAACCTACCTTCACTGTACCCGTGTATCCCAAGTTGTCCGCGCCATCCGACGTCTTCAAGTCCGCGGAGCACCCCTCATTGGGATCACAGCCGCTTATGCGATGGCTCTGGTACGACCGACCCCAACCGCGCTGAAAAAAGCGGCTCAGAGCCTCATAGAAGCACGCCCAACAGCAATCAATCTATCCTGGGCGGTCAAACGGGTCCTCGACAAGGCGCTCGAAGGCGGCTCCGCCTTACAGGAAGCGAGAGCAATCCACAAAGAGGATGCTGCAATGTGCGAGGCGATCGGGCGGAATGGGGCCACGCTGAAAGCGAAAAGAATCCTCACGATCTGCAATTCGGGAGCGCTCGCTACGGGAGGGATCGGGACCGCCTTCGGAGTCGCTCTACGATCAAAAGCGGAACTCTTTGCGTGCGAAACGCGCCCGCTCTCCCAAGGCGCACGACTCACGATGTGGGAAGCGAAAAAGTTGAGATTGAAATCGCACCTGATTGTCGACGGGGCCGCGGCCACCACCCTGCAGAATAAGAAGATCGACCTGGTCATTACCGGCGCCGACCGGATCGCGCGGAACGGAGATGCCGCTAACAAGATCGGCACCCTCGGCCTCGCCCTCATGGCGAAAGAATTCAAAATCCCCTTCTACATCGCCGCCCCATCAACAACATTCGATCCATCCTGCAGAACCGGAAAAGAGATCCCGATTGAAGAGAGGGATTCGACCGAGATCTCCCCCCACTTCCCCGCCTGGAATCCAGCCTTCGATGTCACCCCGGCAAAGCTGATCCAGGGGGTCATCACCGAAAAAGGGATTTTCCCCGCAGGCAAAGTCGCGCTTGACGCCCAGAGACTACCCAAGTAGATTCTTGACCTCTAATTCGTAAACCAGAGGGAGAGACAATGGACTTCACAACATCACTTGCCAATTCGGCACTTCACATGGCGATTACCTGGCCAACCTGGATGCCCGAATGGCTTACAAAATTCATGCCGATTCTGATCCTCCTTGCAGTAATCGCGGTCGTCTTCTCTCGACTGCCTAAGATTGAAGTGGAGCATAACAAGGCGTACCGGACCCGCCGTT
>CAYRLD010000017.1:0-13779 GCA_964424925.1 uncultured Planctomycetales bacterium | reverse complement strand
GGAGAGATCTTCCCGTACCGGAGTTGCCCTTTTGGAAAATCGATCGGATCTTTGAATCGGCGGGAGACGAGGACCGTCGCCATTTTAGTACCGCGCGATACGGTTGAGAATGTCGATCCCGCGCTTGAGATCCTCATCGCTCGCAGCGAAAGAGAGGCGGAAGTGCGTGTGGTTCTTCGAACAGGCGCTGCCCGGTACGACCAGAACCTTGTTCTCGACCGACCGACGAACAAATTCCTGGTCCGCCCCTTCCCCGACCGCATCGAGCGTTCTGCGCAACATCGTCTGCTCGGGCCGCGGACACTTTGGGAAAATATAGAACGCCCCTTGAGGACGAACGAGTTCGAAATTATCTTTGAGCCCCTCATACACCATGTCCCGCTTTTTCTTATACGGTTCGATGTACGAACTCATGTCGAGGTCGAGCGCTGTGATTCCCGCCACTTGCGCCGCAGAGGGAGCACAAACATACGAGACCTGCTGCATCATCGACATCTTGTTAATGATCTCTTCGGGACCGGCGGCAAAACCGAGCCTCCATCCGGCGATCGCGTAGGTCTTTGAGAACCCCCCGACCAAGATAGTATCTTCATGGTGACGCATCATGCTCTCATGCGGGAAGTCGTAGCTGAAAGCGCTGTAAATCTCGTCACTGAGAAGAAGGAGATTATGTTTCTTCGCCACGCCGGCAATTCCAGCCACTTCTTCTTTTGTATACGCAATCCCGGTCGGATTGACCGGATTATTGAAAAGAAGCATCCGTGTCCGAGGACTGACCAGTTCTTCAATCTTTTCTGGGGTCACCCGGAAATCGGGATACGTATCGAGAAGGACCGGGGTCCCTCCGAAAAACCGCACCAAATGGCTATAGAGGACAAAATAAGGATCGGGAACGATGACCTCATCCCCTTCTTCTATCAGAGCCGCGAGAGCCAGGAACAACCCCCCCGCTGCACCCGATGTTGCCATTGAGAGACCCTTCTTAAAGCCAAAATTCTTCTCGAGATCCGCGTTGAGCGCTTCCCGTAAATCAGGCCGGCCTTGCGTTACGGTATACCGGTTGTGCCCCTCTTCAATCGCCTTGATCGCAGCCTTTTTCACTTCGGGAGGAGTATCAAAATGAGGCTGCCCGAGGGAAAGATCGACCGCATCGGTCATTCCCCGGCTCAATTCGAAGATCTTTCGGATCCCCGACATTTCAATCTGATCAAGACGCTTGGCAAAACGTGTCATAAGGAAGGTGTGGCACATTACCACGCGATTTGGGGACACGCAAGGGAAACACCCGTCTCGAATTCGAAAGCTCTTTTCTTGAGGCGATCCGGCCGGATTGATAGAATCCTCCGCCATGGAACACGCATTAGAGCTCACAGAAACCCAACAGATGATTCAAGAGACCGTCCGCGATTTCGCAGAGGAGGTCGTCAAACCGAAAGCCCGGGAACTCGACGAAAAGGGAGAGTTCTCGATGGAGACCTTCAAAAAATTAGCGGAACTCGGCCTGACCGGAATCCCGATTCCGGAGGAATTTGGGGGAGCGGGAGCGGACACCCTCTCGTATATATTGGCGATCGAAGAACTCTCAAAAGTCTGCGGCTCGACCGCACTCGGACTTGCCGCGCATACCTCCCTCGGGACAATGCCGATCGTCCTTTTCGGAAATGAGGAACTAAAAAAGAAATATGTCCCCTCTAATGCGGCCGGCGACACGATCGGATCGTATGGGTTGACCGAGCCGGGAGCGGGAAGCGATTCCGGAGGAACCCAGACAACCGCCGTGGAGACAGAAGAGGGTTGGAAGATCAATGGGTCGAAGCTTTACATGACCAATGCCAGCGTGGCGAGCGTAATGACGATCACAGCCGTCACCGACCCGGAAAATGAAAAACATCGCCGAATCAGCGGTTTCGTGATCGACCCCTCCTGGAAAGGGGTTACGGTTGCCAAAAAAGAAGACAAACTCGGCGTCCGTGGAAGCGATACTTGCTACGTCACCTTCGAAGATGTCTCCGTCCCCAAATCCCATCTTTTGGGAGAACGGGGGCATGGGTGGGACTACTTCATGCAGATTCTCGATGCAGGTCGCATCTCAATCGGTGCCATGGCGCTCGGACTCGCGCAGGGTGCGTATCAACGGGCACATCAATACTCCCAAGAGAGAAAAACATTCGGAAAAGAGATTCATCGCCACCAAGCGGTCGGATTCATGCTCGCCGACATGAAGGTCGAAATCGAAGCGGCCCGCCACATGATCTACCATGCGGCCCGGCTAAAGGATGCGGGAAAAACTTTTAAACTGGAAGCGTCCATGGGAAAACTCTTCGCAAGCGAAATGGCGATGAGAGTCACGCGCAATGCGATGCAGGTTCTCGGCGGATACGGGTTCATGTCCGAATATGAAGTCGACCGCTTCTACCGAGACGCGAAGCTTTGTGAAATCGGGGAAGGAACCTCGGAGATTCAGAGAATCGTCATCGGCCGAGAAATCTTCAAATAATTAGAAGTTCCCGTACGGATCGATCGGTTGAAGAAAGATCTGATACTCATGCTCGCGGGAGGCAAGAGGGAATCCGAAGAACACCTTCAACCCCTTCATCAAGATCGGGAACTCCCCAATCGGCTGTAACCGCCCTTCCGCATCAAATCGTGAGAACTCCCCCTCCGCTGAGATAAAACCAACCTTTTTGTGATGCCGATCGAAAATGATGTAATGCATTCGTGAATTTCGTTGCCCTTCAAGACGGATCCGATTCTTTTCCAGAACACCCAGGAACGAAACCTCGCCACGATCCACGGAATAGTAGATCTTCTGCCGATCAAGATTTCCGGTCTCTTTCGAATGATTCTCGGTCGAATACATCTCCTGAAACTCTTCACTTCTCCAGTGATAACCGGTTCCACAAGCAAAGAGAGAAAGGATAGGAAGAAGAAGCAGAAAAACGCGCATTACTTTTTCTCCTCGACAACAATCTCAAGCCGATCCATCTGAGATTCGACCGCATACCGATACTCTAAATACTGGCCCCCGTTAGAGACAGAAGGAACGTGATACGCCTCTTGGGGAGCCTTCCCCGCGTACACGTATACCGTCAGCGCCAGCAGAAAAAAGATCACAGAACCAACCAGAAACCGCCGTGCCTTGTACGCCACATCGACCGCGGCTTCCCCTTTCCGCTCCTCTGCAAGAGAAGCGGAGATGTCATCCGCCGTCAGATCCATCCGGCCGCCACATCGTTGGCAATAGGCTACGGTCGCCGGATTATCATGCGAACATCCTGGACAATTCATAGACGGATCCCCGTGATAAAATCTTGTTTCATTTCTTCACCTTCGACTCTATGGAGACAAGGTTCTTCCTGAATAGGGCATTCCCCGGATCGAGCTTGATCGCTTCCTGGATGATATTCAGCGCCTGCTGGATCCGATTTTTCGCCTCCAGGACAATCCCAAGCCGATAGAGAGCAACGCCTTGATTGTTCAAAACCGTCCCCCGCTCCGCCACGTCTGTAAGATCTGGATGTTTTGAAAGGCGGTCAAGCGAATCCACAGTCTTCGTCAGGTAGTTCGCAAGAGTCGTCGACTCCAACCCCTCTTGTCCGATCAAAAGGAGACAACCAAACGCTTCTACCCGGAGGGGTTCAATCCGATCCCGATAAGGTCCGCTTCGCAACGACCGGATTCGCCCCTGGAACTCCGAAATATCTCCAACGCGAGCGAAAGCGTATGCGATCGCCAGTTGGCGTTGCAGATGCGCCTCTTTGAGTGCCGGAGAGGTCGCAGACATCGTTTCCACAACCCGAGTAAGAGACAATCTGGAAGGCTTTTCTTTTTTGAGAAATTCACGATCGAAGGGTTCTGTGACGTACCGCTGCGCATCAATATAGACCAAGTTCACCAGAGGCAAGATCCAATCGGGTGCGTAGTAGTGGGACGTATGAATCCACGTTGCCGCTTCCTTTTGGTAGGCATCCGGATCACAAGCCGCACGACCCAATCCCGCGTATAAATCAACAAGCCCATCGCGCGTAATAGAGGCGCGCGCGGCTTCGTTCGAGGAAAGTCGAGAAAGAACCTTTTGAAAGAGTCCCCTTCCCCGGGAAAGACTCTGGCCATTTTTCAGGCTTTCTAAGAGAACCGCATGCGCAAGACCGATCTGCGCCTCTACGCAATCCTCCCCTGCATCCTGGAAAGAATGACGCGCACTTTTAATCCAATTAGATGCAGCAGCGAGATCCTTTTCCCGGCTCGCCCGCAAGAGAGAGATCACCCCGAGACCAACATGAGCGTTCGCTCCGGAATACCCCCCATCAACAAGATGTCGATACTCTTTTTCTGCCGCCTCCAGGTCGGGCGTTTCCTGTTCGAGAAGAATCTTTGCCAGAAGCTGTCGCGCAGGATGGTACGTCTCGTCCACAGCAAGAGCATCCCTACAGAACCCCTCTACCTTCCCCGGATCGTTCCGGTCGTACGCCTCAAAGGCCGCAATGGAAGAGGTGCGGAGGCGATAATCCTGAACCCCGAGGAAGAGAAAAACGAGACCAAGAATGACAAGAAGACCGGCAACTCCAACCTCAATAAGATTCTGCAGGGACCACTTCGAATCCTTCCCCATCTACCTTCGAAGCCTCCCCTTGAGAGCCCAGAAACCGATTGGCCCCCGCCCCCGACTGTCATATAGGGAATACCCCTTCGTATTTTCGCAGAGAAGGAACCAGGAATCGCGTGGGACAATAACACGGATGAAGCGGGAAGATTCCGCACCGGTCGGCTTCTCCTTGCGCACCTCCATACTCTTATCCACCCGAACCTGTTCGGAAACGATCTTTCTTTCCACCCAAACGACCTCTCCCGGCCCCGCATAGACCTTTCCCGCAAATTCCAGCTGTTCCCCCTTGCCTGGATTTTGCTGAAAGAAGACCACATCAGCCTCGGCTACTTCAGGAGAAAGCCTCTTTCCGGGAAGAAGCAAGTGCAGACTGTTCTGATCAAAGGTGGGAACCATCTCCTCACCCTCTACCTTTCCGCACCCGACGTTGTTATACGTCCACAACATCGCCCAGAAGAGAACCAAGAGAACGAAGATCTTTAAGTACCGGTTCAGGAGATCGATAATCATTGGTGGCGCCCATAATAGAGGTCCATGAGATCTCCTCCAAGACAAATCCGCCCCAGGAGGAATTGACGATTTCCGCGCCTCGTACGTATAATCCATATGTCGAGAGGTCGGCTCATGTTCAAACTTTCCCTACTGTTTACGTTTCTTCTCTCTACCGCCTGCAGCGCCCTTCCGGGAGCCCACCAGGAGGATCCGGAAGAGTTGCGCCAACGGTTAGAAGAACTCGGAAAAGAATTTAACAAAGTCCGCCAGCAACTGATCCGATCTCGGCTAGAGATCTTCCAACTCCGCCTCGAGAAGGCACGCGGAACGAAAGAATCGGGACAAGAGCTTTCCATCATACTTAAAGACGGTCTTGAGTCGGAATTTCCTGAACTCCATCGACAAGCATTTCGCGAACTCGGGAAACTTCCCCCAGAAGATCGAAAAAAGGCTCTCGGACCGGTCCTGGAAAGATGGAAAATCGCGGACGAGGTTTTCCGAGTCGATGCCCTACCCTTTCTAAACGGCGTAGACCATCCCGATGCCACCGCGATGATCTTTATCGCGGCAAAAGATACCTCTCCTGATGTTCGGCGAGCGGCTGCGGGGGTCTTGAAAACCACAAAGGGAAATCGAGCCTTCTCCATCCTAGAGGAACTCCTACAGGACCCCCAAAGCGAGGTGCGTGGCGCTGCCATCGAAGCCCTCGGCGTCCCCAAAAATGAAGAAGCCGTTCCCTCCCTTCTAAAACTAATCGGGACGGAGAAAGATCCCACCCTCCTGGAAAAAACTTCCTACGCATTGGGTGCGATCGGAAGCGAGAAGGCCGTTCCAGGACTACTTGAAGTTCTCTCTTCTCCCAACGAAAATGTCCAGTGGGCCGCGATCAGCAGCCTGGGAAAAATTGGAGATCCGCGAGCCACGGAATACATCCGACCTCTTCTCTCCCCCGGCCATTCGCTCTACCTCCGAAAGATCGCCATTACCACTCTCGGACGCCTCAAGGATGGAACCTCCATGGAGGAGTTCATTCGAATGGTCCAGGAGGATCCAAACGAAGAACTGAGGGAAGTAACGGCCGATGCGATCGGTAGACTCGATGATCCCACCGCCCTCGACTCGGTGCTCGAATGTTTCAAGAAAGAGAAATCCGATTCCGTTCGAAAAGCGATCTGGAAAACGGTTCTAAGGCTCTCTGGAACCGATTTCGACCGTCTTGAAAAAGTTCTCCTTTCCATTCTCCCTCAGGAGAAGATTTCTCCTATCGAAGAAATTGCGCAGAGAATCTATGCCCTCGACTTGAAAGAGTCGAAACGACTTCCCCCCCTCATGGGAAAAGTCGCGTACAGGATGTTTATTGCCGGGGAATGGAGACGTGCCCTTCTTCACTATAAAAAATTGGTTACGATACTTCCCGGTCACCTGGAAGGGCACCGACGCATGGCACAATGCTACCTCGCCCTCGGAGATACCGAAAGCGCGATCCGCTCCCTAGAAGCAAGCGTGGCTCTTGCCAAAGCAAGGCCCGATCTCTGGTGGAAGTTGCAGCAACAGATCGTCATGCTCCTTATTCAGATCGGGGACCCCGCCCGGATTGTAGAAAAGACGTACAACCTGTTGCATGACGCAAACGGTCCGATCCCTGAGAAAATGCAGACCTCTCTCGACCAGAGCTACCTGGATGGGGTGAAGGTTCTTCTTGATCAAATGATTGTGGAAAACAAGGAAGAAAAACGGATCGCTATTCAAAAAGTCTCCCGCCTCGGGAAGAAAATTCTCTTACCTCTTGCAGAAGCGCTCACCAAGAGCCCCTCTCCGGAACTGATTGAAGCCGGAAATACGATTACAGGAACAGAACTTCCCGAAACAACGACCGAAGGAAACCTCCTCCAGGAGACCGCAAAAGAATGGCGAACCTGGTATAACGCAAATCCGTAATCAACAACCTTTTGGCATCTGGTATCCAATTCCCGTATAATTCCGCCACACCTATGCTTGAATACACAACCGCCGGTGAATCTCATGGCCACTGCCTTCTTGCCATGATTGAAGGGCTTCCCTACGGAACTCCCATCGACCTGGACCATATCAATGCCGAATTGGCCCGGAGACAGGGAGGGTACGGTCGTGGAGCCCGTATGAAGATGGAGAAGGACCAGGCAGAAATCCTCACCGGTCTCCGAAAAGGAGAAACCCTCGGAAGCCCCATCACCCTGAAAGTTGAAAACCGAGTTAAAAATACAGAAGATCTCAATCCAATTACTCGCCCCCGCCCCGGACATGCCGACCTCGCTGGAGCAATGAAGTACGGAACCAAAGATGCTCGTGGAGTTTCTGAACGGGCCAGCGCTCGGGAAACCGCGGCTCGGGTTGCCGCTGGGGCGCTCGCAAATGGATTCCTGAAGCTGTTTGATATCCAGGTTCTCGGATACCTCACCTCCCTGGGGGGAGTCGGTTCAGAGGTACGCTTTGATGATCCCGAAGAAATTCGCCGACAGAGGGATCGTTCCCTATTTTACACCCCGGACACCAAACTGGACGAAAAGCTGAAGGTGCTGGTGGACGAAGCCAAAAGAGCAGGAGACACCCTCGGCGGTATCTTTGAGGTCGCCGCTTTCCATTGCCCCCCTGGACTCGGCAGTCATGCCGGCTGGAGAGAAAAATTTGATGGGATGCTTGCGCGAGCCCTGATCTCCGTACAGACGGTAAAAGGGGTCGAGATCGGCCTGGGATTTGGTGCTGCAGATTTACGTGGGTCGGATATGCACGACGTCATCGTAAAAGAGAAAGAAGGAAAACTGGGACGCACCCGAAATAATGCCGGGGGGATTGAGGGAGGCATGACCAATGGCCAGCCGGTCGTCTGTCGCGCCGCATGCAAACCGATCGCCTCGCTCCTAAAACCGCTCAGCACCGTTGACCTGAAAAGCCAAGAAGAAAAGAGAGCCGCGTACGAACGTTCCGATGTCGCTGTTGTTTCCGCGGCAAGTGTTATCGGAGAGTCGGTCGTCTCCTTTGAAATTGCTCGGGCATTCCTTCATAAATTCGGGGCCGATACGTACGAAGAAACCCGGGCCCGATTTGAAAAGTACAAAACGGATCTCGGGAAGATCGAATCGTGACCGAAGAGGGAAAGCCTCCCGCCTGGCGACTCGCCTCCCGCCTCCTCGGATACCTTCGCTCCTACAAACTAATATTCCTCGTTTTTTTTGTGGGGATGTTTCTCCTCGCAGGGGCGGACCGGGGACGAGCAGCACTCATCAAACCGCTCCTGGACGAATTCAGCATTCAAGACGCACACGCAACCTGCGAACAGTGCGGAACAAGCAGTTCCGCGGAGACTCTTCGCTACTGCAGTTTTTGCGGAGATTCCTTCTCGGACAAGGAGAAAGCACCTCCTGGATGGGACCACCTCTACACCCTCGCCTGGTATGCCTTGGGAATATCGGTCCTCCTCTTTCCCCTGAAGTATATGAAAGAGTATCTCTCCTTCTATTTAGTACAAAGAGCGATCAACGACCTGAGGAATGAAGTGACCGGACATGTTCTCCAACTGCCGCTCTCTCGGATCCAGGGACAGAAGAGTGGAGACCTCCTCTCCCGCGTCACCACCGACGTGGTGCAACTGACGAACGCCATGACTTTCCTCTGTTCCGATATCTTTCTCAAACCGTTCATGATCCTCGGCGCGATGGGGCTTCTCCTCTGGGCGAGCCCCCTCCTGGGGGGAATCACGATCGCCCTCCTCCCTCTCACCCTCTTCCCCGTATACCGGCTCGGAAAAAAAATGCGCACGAGTAGCCGAAAGGCTCTCGACAAAATGGGAGAAGCGACCGAATCCCAGGTCCAATTCTATTCCGGGATTCGAATCGTCAAGGCGTACAACCGGGAAGAGTATGAAATGGAAGGGTACCGGAAACTGAACCAGGGCTATTTCAGAAAAATGATGAGTTCCCGTCGTCGTCGCGCCCTCGCCCAAAGTATTACCGAGGTGGGAATCTCCATCATGATCGCCGCGATCATCCTCCTGGGTGGGTTTCTTTTCCTGAAAGAACAGATTACCGTGGGAGGGATGGCTCTCTTTGCCCTCGCCTTTGCGATGATCAACCAACCGATGAAACAGCTCACCCGAAGTTATGCCGTATTCCAGGAATCACTCGCAGGAGCGGAACGGATTTTTCACCTACTCGATATGCCGATCGAAGCCCCGGACCCGCCCGATGCGGTTCCCTGGAGAGGTCTCGGAGAAGGGATTGAATACCGGGATGTCACCTTCGCCTACGAAACACAGCCGGTTCTTTCCGGGGTCTCCTTTCATGCCCGTCCGGGGGAAGTAATCGCTATCGTAGGGTCGAGCGGAGCGGGAAAATCGACCCTGATCGATCTTCTCTGCCGCTTTTACCGGCCGCAAAGGGGAACCATCCGGATCGGAGAAGTAGATCTAGACCGGTTTGAACGGAAATCCCTCCTCGACCATATTGCCATGGTCTCCCAAGAACCCTTCCTCTTCAACGACACCATCGGAGAAAATATTCGGTACGGAAAACTGACCGCGACAAAGGAAGAGATCGAAGCTGCCGCACAAGCGGCCAACATCCAGGACTTTATCGACGAACAGCCCCAAGGGTATGAAACCGTCGTCGGAGACCGGGGATCGAAACTCTCCGGAGGCCAGCGTCAGAGGATGACCATCGCCCGGGCCATTCTTAAAAATCCGGCCATCCTCCTCCTCGATGAAGCGACCAGCGCTCTGGATACAGAAAGTGAACAAGTGGTCCAAGGTGCCCTGGAAGACCTGATGGTTCGGGGAAAAGCGGGAAGAATTACCTTTGTCATCGCCCACCGGATGTCGACCGTCCAGAATGCGGATCGAATTCTTCTGCTTGAGGGAGGGCGGATCATCGAGTCAGGAACCCATCAAGAACTGATGGAACAGGACCGGGAATACGCAAGGCTCTACCGGAAACAATTCACCTCCTGATCACCCAAAGGATTTAAAAATAAACCGCCCCGGCGGTTTCCCACCGAGGCGATCTGTCTAGGGTACACCCCTACTTTACTTGTTCCACGTTCCAAAGACAGTGTGATCCTCCGCATCCCGGATCCCGTTCATACGAACAGGCTCAGGAAGATGATCACTCCCCTCTTTGTTCAGGACGTAGTACATCCCGTCCCGGCCGGTGACCTGGGAATCGTGATCCCCAAAGATATGAACGCCATCCTGGGAATCAGTAAAGATCCCCCCGGCATTCGATTGCGAGGTGACTTCCGTACTGCTGGACTCAATTCCGAGAGAACTCTTCGTCCCGGAGAAGGACCTCTCCCATGTGGGCGTCCCGGTTGAATAACTGGCCGCCCAGATGTCTTTTCTGTAAAGACCATCGTACAGATAGGCTTTCAGGTTATTGACCGTCGCCACCATCCCCAGGGCCAGGAGTCTCCCTTCTGAATCATGCGTTACGGAACGGGCAAAAGCCCCATCCTTCATCCCATAAGAGGCGAGGAAACTTCCTTTCAGAGCAGAAAAGAGTCGTGTGCCATTAGGATCGTATTTACAACTCCAGATACTCAGCTGATATTCCACGTTGGGGTTAGAAA
This sequence comes from uncultured Planctomycetales bacterium, assembly GCA_964424925.1. GTDB lineage: Bacteria > Planctomycetota > MHYJ01 > MHYJ01 > JACPRB01 > CAYRLD01. The sequence continues at coordinate 3,083 of CAYRLD010000017.1, read as the reverse complement.
CCTCTTCATACAGGTTTCCGATGACGTAGAGATTCCCCGTCGCATCTACATCGAGATCGACCGCCTGGTCGGGACCCGAGACAAAACTCCCGGCCTGTCCATCCTTCCAGAGAAGAACTCCGCTCTGACCATCAAGCTTCCCGACAAAAAGATTCCCCGCAAACGCGCCACAGAAAAAGAGATCTCCGTGGGAATCGAGTTCAAGATCGGTCAAGTGATCGGAGACCGGACTCTGACCATCCGTACTGTCGAAGGTCTCTTCCCAGAGAGGCTCTTCGATTGACCCAAACTTCGCCATCCAGATGTCGAAAGAGGCATCCTCATTGGAAAGAACCCCCCCAATCACAGCCTGACCGGTCGCATCCACATCAAGAGCGACGGGTCGATCATAGGAATCATCCGCGGTTCCATTTTTGGTGGCCTCGAAAACCGTCTTCATCTCCTCGCCTTCTAACCGAAATTGGCCAAGGTAAATATCCTGAGGAGATAATTTGAATACCGGCGCCTCCAAGCTTGGTGTCACAGGAGTAATAACAGGCGTTGTCGGTGCCGGAACAATGGGAAGAGGATTCACAACCAAAGAAGGATTGATCAAGATCGGCGTAGTTACAAGAGTAAGCTGAGGAATCTCGTACTGACTGCCCAAAACATAGAAGAGATTCGTCTCCGACCGTTGGATTCGAAGCGCCATATCCCGAGCCTTGCTCGCCGATTCCCGGACAACGGTTTCACTAATAAGCGATCCTTCGGACGTATACGCCCCTACCCAGATGTGGCGAGACGTGGAAGACCCCGTTGTTGCCTGCTCTACGGCACCACAAACCCAAACATTTCCATTGTCATCGAGTTCGAGATCTGCGGCGAAATTGTATCCATTTTCAGCGGTTCCCGATTTTGTCGCCTTCCACTCGAGATCGAGATTCTTGTCAAACTTCGCCAAGAATATTTTACGATCGGCCTCACCCGTTAGGTGACCCAGAACGTACACATCCCCGGAAGAGGAGCGAGTAGCACGAACCTGTTGCTCATTCGCCTCTAGATCGAGATGAGTAAAAGAAACGACGCCGGTGGAAATATCGTATTGAGCGACATAGCCATCCAGATCGGAATCGATTCCAGATCCGTTATCTACATTCCCCAGAATCAGACTGTTCTGACCATCCCCACACTCCACAGACCCGTACACCATATTCACTGCGGCCGTAGGTTTCCCAGAGCTATTTCCCCGACTACATCCAAAGGCGCTCAACGCCACAAGAGAGAGAACGATCGCCATCGTGCGATTCGCCATAGAAATGACTCCCATCAATAAAAGTAGGGTGAACAAAATGGGAATACGAGGGTCGGCGGGAGAGAAAATCCATCATCCAAGGATCCCCTTCCGTGCGCACATCGCCTGCCCCGCACCATTGTCAAAGTGCCCATGAGACGAAGGGGTGGGAGATTTGTTACAGAAAAAATATGGGGATTTTAATGCATATGGGGAGGGATTATGGGCTACGCTTCCGCGGCCCGGATGATCTCGGAAATTTGGGCCGCAGAGTCGGCTGACATGAGAGCAGTTCGCATCTCTTCCGAATTAAGTAACCCGGCAATTCCCGCAAGGGTCCGTACGTGATGATGAACATCTCGTTTCGGAATTACCAAAAGAACCAAAATGCGGGAGAGACTCCCATCCGAAGACTCAAACGGAACACCCACCTTGGAAATCGCCACAGCAGCCACGGCTTTATCCAGCCCCTCCACCTGAGCGTGAGGAAGAGCGACTCCATTCTCCATCCCGGTAGAAGCGAGTGTCTCCCGTCGCACCAACGCATCGAGGAAGGGCATTCGTTGTTCTTTCGTAACCCGACCGACCTTCACAAGATGATCAACGAGCATCTCAATAGCATGCCACTTCCCCCCCTCAGATTGGAAGTCGAAGAGAACACACTCCTCTTTGATCAACTCGGCAAGTTTCATCTATTCCATCTCCCGGAGTTCGGTGAGATTCTCCTGTAACCGGGATATTTCTTCGGTAAGAGAACTCGCTTCTTCTTCCAGTTTCGCAACCAAATCCGGCTTTGCCTTACGGAAAGCTTCGTTCGCCAGTTGTTTCTCGATCCGCTCAGACCGAGATTGACGTCCCGCTAAATCTTTCTCTACACGGGCGACCTCTCCGGCCGTATCGAAATCAGCATCCCGAGGAATATATATCGCTACCCGCGAAGTGACCGCATTGACCACACCCTTGGGTCTCGGAAGATCAACCCCAATGGTCACCTCCTCCAAGTTCGCCTGCGACCGGAGAATTTCCTTCCCCGCCTCGAGGAGTTCACGAAGATCTTCTTTCGAAACAGAAAAGGTTGCCGCAAGAGCCTTCTTACTCGGCACCTTATGAATATTTCTCTTCTCTCGAATCGCCGTAACACATTCGAATACGAGTTCCATCCGCGCTTCTAAATTTTCATCTTGGAAACGGGAGGGAACTTCCGGCCACGGAGAGGTCATGATCGTTTCGTTCATCTTTACCCCAAGTTCGCGATACTTCTGCCAGATCTCCTCGGTCACGAAGGGCATGATCGGGTGAAGGAGGCGCAGGATCACATTTAAACTATAGGAAAGAGTCTGCTTCACAGCCTCTTCTTGCTGACGACTTTTTGTCAACTCGATATACCAACCGCAGAACTCGTCCCAGACGAAATTATAAAGCATCTGAGCGACCGAACCAAAATCGAAGGTCTCAAGCCGTTCCGAAACAAGGTCGGATACCGTCGCAAGACGACTCAGAAGCCAACGATCTTCGAGGCCGGGAGATTCGGGAGCTTTCGGTTCCACCGATCCGACCTGTTGAGAAACATACCGAGAGGCATTCCAAAGCTTTGTTACAAAATTTCGAGCCATCTCGGTTCGCGCCACAGACAATTTCTTTCCAAAGCGGAAATCTTGCGTACCGGTAGAAAGCATCGCGAGAGCAAAACGAAGAGCATCGGTTCCAAATTGGTCGACCAAGTCAAGAGGATCGATCCCGGTTCCCTTCGACTTCGACATACGTTGCCCCTGGTCATCCATGATCGTGGCATGAATGATGACATCCTCAAACG
>CAYRLD010000016.1:0-13804 GCA_964424925.1 uncultured Planctomycetales bacterium | reverse complement strand
CTTCACCTCCCACTCCACACCACGAGTCGTCGAACTCCCGGCACTCGCCCCAGAGGAGCCATACCGGCTATTTCCGATCCGCACAGTGATTTTTCCGAGTGGTAAATATTTTAGGAAGCGAGAGGTGTGTAACTGAACCACCGTCCGTGCCCCCCCCCCGATGTCCTGGGTCCCACAAAGAGTTTCTACCGATCCATCCCGATGTATTTTAATCTGTGCCATCTCTACCCCTCCAATGCCTCAAGAACATGCGGAGGCGTAAACGGCATCCGCGTGACGCGAGTCCCCAACGCATTGAATATCGCGTTCGAAAGCGCCCCGGCGGTCGGAACAACGGGAGCCTCTCCCACCCCGGAAGACCGACCTTCCTCTCCCAAAAGAACAATATCGATTTCGGGAACATCAAGGGATCCCGCAATCTTATAAAACTCCATATCGGCATTGAGCATCCCACACGTCGTCGGATCGAGAATCCGTTCTTCCAGAAGAGCCCAGGAAATCCCCATGATCGTTCCCCCGGAGACCTGGTTAAGGGTCGCTCTTTTGTTTATGAATCCGCCTTGGAAAACGACCACAACTTTGATCACCTGAACAACCCCTGTTCCACGATCAACTTCCACTTCTGTGAAATTACACGCCCGGGAACCGGCAAATTCCCCGCACCCCACACCGATCCCCCGGACTACCGTTCTTCGATCTTCTCCCGGATTCTTCTGCCGCCGCTCCCATCCAATCCTTTTAGAACCAATATCGAACCACTCTGCCAAATCGGGTCGATTCTTAAGACGAAGTTCGAGTGGATCCATCCCAAGTTCGGCCGCCAGGTCATCCATAATGCATTCGGAAACGTATTGCGCCGGAGGAGCACCGGGCGCTCGAAGAGCGGGGGTAGGCCCAATCCCACCCATCTTGGCCCGAATCCGGTCACAGGCAGAATCGACCTTGTACCAGTACGGCCCCATCTGTCGGGGCCAGGCCTTTCGCCACTCTCCGACGAGAGAGCCATCCTTCTGGGCCCCAAGTTGAACCTGGACAATATTGGGAGAACGTCCTCCTCCGGCCAACATCTCTGCGGCACGACTATTCATCCCTTGAATCGGAGCGTTAAATTCTTTCGACCATTTAATCGAATCAACAGTTCGGGTCCAGGGTCGAATCTTCGCCCCGAATCCCCCCCCCACATAATCCGCCACCACCTGAATGCGACTCGTCGGAAGACGGAGACTTTGTGCTAATCGCTTTTGAACTCCTGTTACATGTTGTGTCGATTCATGAACCCGAACCTGATCACCCTCCCAGAGAACCGTTCCTCCATGAGTCTCCAAAGCAGCATGCTGAACCATATTGACTTCATAAATATTTTCAGCCGTCTTCGCAGCCGACTCCAATTTCTCCAGAATCCCGGCTGATTTCCCATTTACCCGGACTCGTCCCTCCTCAAAGGCCTCCATCGGATCGGCCAGTGCGGGCGAAGGTTCAAAACGAATTCCGAGAACACCAAGAGCTTCTTCCGCGGCTTGGGGATCTTCCGAAAAGGCGACCGCAACGGGAGCCCCAATCGCCTTCGCTTGGTCTGTCAGGATTCGGACATCTCGAACGCCGGGAACTTTTTGGGCTCCTTCGAGGTTCCCGACAAGAACCTTTGCTCGATCAAACGGTGAGTTTATGAAGCGGGAATATAACTGACCTTTTTCGCGGATATCACTGGAGTACTTTGCCTCACCCGAAACTTTCTCGGGCCCGTCTATTCGTGGAACACCTTTCTCCTCGAGAACTTTCTTCAGTTCCGCCCCTCCCAGAGAAGAGAGATCGGCCTCTATCGGTTCGCCCTCTACAACCGCCATCGCCGCGTCAAACATTCCTTGGTACGCCGCACAACGGCAGATGTTTCCCGCACAAGCCGCCTTCACCTCTTCCCGAGTCGATTTAGGGTGATCCCGAAGATGCGCCTGGATCGACATGATGAATCCGGGGACACAATACCCGCATTGAAGGCCCTCTTTTTCGATGAACTTTTTCTGGAGAGGAACAAGCTCCCCCTCCATCCCCAAGCCTTCGATCGTCGTCACCGCACAATCCGCCGCATCGATTGCGAGAGAAAGGCACGAAACGATCGGCTTCCCTTCTACCCAGACCGTACAAGCTCCACACGATCCACGATCACAAACCTCTTTGGGGCCGGTCACATTCAGATGATGCCGCAAAGCATTGAGAAGAGTTGTCCGAGGTTCCAAATGGACATCATGGGTTTTCCCATTAATCTTGAGAGAATAAGAACTCTTCCCCGGCCCGAGAACCGGAGCCGACTTCCCTTCCGGAAGAGCCCCTGCAATACTCTTCCCGGCCAGAGCTCCCCCACTGGCACCAATCGCCTTCAGAAATCCCCGACGTGAAATATCCCCTTTTTCTGACATGAACCCCCTATACCTTTCACCTATAACTTTACACGCTCAAAATGGGGTGCGGCGGAAAATATTGAAAATTCGAAACCAATCTTTCTCCTAGACCTCTTGCGGCCAACAGGATTGGACCGACCGCATTTGACCCGATATAATTGGGGGCATGTCCTATGAAGCAAATTGCCCCTGCGGAGCTCTCCTTCAAGTCGGAGATCATGCGGCAGGAAAGCGAATCAAGTGCCCCCGGTGTGGGGAATTGATTTCTATTACCCCCAAAGAGATCGAACAAGAAGAAATTCCCGTTGTCTCCCTGGGAAATACAGAACAGATCGAACAAGAATCATCCGGAGAAAGGGCCCCTTGCCCCTACTGTGCGGAAAACGTTCTGGCCACGGCAAAAATCTGTCCCTGCTGTCAGAGCCCCCTTGGTGCCGGCCCTGAAAATGCTTGCATGAGTTGTGGTTCGGTAAACTCCGCCATGATTACCGAATGTCGTAATTGTGGAAAACATATGGTCCCGGGGATGGTAGAAGTTCCCCCACATTCTGACCTTCCAACACACAACCAACGTGTTGCGATGGTTGCCACGGGCCAGAATTCCCTCTCCTTTCTCGACTGGATCTTAGGGCTCTTGCTCCCCTTTGCCGGTGTAATTCTTGGCATCATCTATTTAACATCGGGGCGAAGTTCTCGTGGGTGGCAGATCCTTGGGCTTTCTTTGATCGGGTTTGCAATTCGATACGGATGTACGTCGAGCGGATCGGGATTCTTCGGCTAACCTATGGTCAATCAGTGCCATTTCAACGATTGTGAAGAGAAGACCTCTACCTTTACTACTCACGGACGCTGCTTTGTCTGTGGCCAAGCGTACTGTTCCCGCCATATCACAAAAGTGGAATACGCCACATACCTTCGCCAAATCATTCCGGTCACACATAAAGGGGTACAAGGATATTGCGTTGATTGTGTCATCCGCCACCAACCCGAACATCTGAAGGGCGCGATCGACCGAAAATGTTCCCGGGTCGATTGCCTGGCGAGCCTTGCCAAGATGACCACCGTGAAGAGGCTCTGCAGTTACTGTGGCCGGTGGTACTGTTCCTCTCACTTTTATACGAGAGATGATCTGACCACAGAACTAAGCTCCAATATGAAAAAGTTCAAGGTAATTGATGGAGCAGGAAGTTGTGATGAATGCCTCAAACGGGATCCGATCGGGGCACAGGTTGTTGGGAAAAAAGGATTCTTCGGTTCTCGTGCGGCCGAGATGGGAGAGCGGCTCGCGGAAGTGATCGAACAACGCCTTCCGGTCATCGCTCAATCCACAGGAGAACGGCTGGCAAAAGGAACGGTCGAGGGAATCAAAGATCATAAAGAAGAGATCGTCGAAGTTACCCAGGAAGCGCTCGATGCCCCGGTAAAGCAACGCATCTGGGCCACCTTGATCGGACTGGTCGGGGGAGTCGTCGCGATCGGGATCTCGATCCTCTATGGGAAAATGAATCTGGGAGAGACCTCCCAGTTCTTCCAAACCTATCGATGGGTCACCCTCGCCATCCTCATGGGCATCGTACTCCTTTCGTTCCTCTCTACCGCTGTCAAATTCAAGCAGGCGTGGAAGGCGGTCAAGACCGCCGGGAAGTTGGGAGATACGGCAAGAGAGGTTGCCTTCGGAAGCTTTCAGAAGATCATGCTCGTCAACATTCCGATCCTGGTCGTGGTGATGATTCTCACCGGGATCGCAAGCTATATCGTGCTTACGTCCTGAGGCTTTCGCTCAAAGAGGGCAACAGCTTCGACATGATCCGTATGAGGGAAGAGATCCACGCCCTCGATCCGAACCATTTCATACCCCTCAAGGATCTTTTCCAAATCACGCGCAAAGTTTTTGGGATTACACGATACGTAGAGAATCCGGGGCGGCGCCATTTCGCAGACCGCTTTGAGAGCCTTCGGATGCATCCCCGCGCGCGGAGGGTCGAGAATCACCGTATCGACACTCCCTTTCCAATCCCGGAGTACTTTTTCCACTTTCCCGGTCACAAATTCGATATTGAAAACACCATTTTCTTCGGCGTTATATCGGGCGTCTGCAACCGCTTCCTCCACGACATCCACACCCAGAACCTCTTGGCAAAGGTCCGCGAGAAGAATCCCGATCGCCCCTCCCCCGCAATAGAGATCAAGAATCCTCTCGGGCCGCAGGGGAGCAATCCACTCTCGAATGAGAGAATAGAGGATTTCCGCCCCCCGGCTGTTGGTTTGGAAAAATGATTTCGGCGAAATCCGGAACGTCTTCCCGAGAAGCACTTCCTCAATAAAACCGGATCCGGTCAACACCTCCACCTCTTCAAGAATAGCCGCGTCCGCCCGACCATTATGCTGCCCCCTGAGAATAGTCGTCGCCGGGTAGACCGATTCGACAGCCTCCACAAAACTCTCCCTGGGAAGACTTCCTTCTACGGTCAAAAGAAGAACCAATCTTTCCCCGGATAGTTTTCCCTCGCGAACAAGAAGATGCCGCAAGAATCCAACATGGCGCCGAACATTGTAGGGGGAGAGCCCTTCCTTCCGCGCCCACGCATGTACGGCCTCAAGAAGAGCAGGTGCTTCCGGAGAGAGAAGGTAACATTCGGAAAGATTGAGAACCCGGTACCATTTCCCCCGCTCTTTGAGCCCGAGAAGAATATCGTCTTCCCCCTCTTCGGGCGGAGGATAAACATCCCCAAACGAATACTCCATCTTATTGCGGTAGTACCAGATGTCAGGAGAGGGATGAAGGGGAACGGGACGGTGAAAGAGATCTTGGAGGTATGTCTTCTTTGCTTTGAGTTGATCCTCGTAGGAAAGATCCTGCCGGCGACATCCGCCACATTCGCCGAAGTGCGTGCACCTGGGCGAATGTGCGGTGACCATTCGGTCTACAATTCCTTCATCGCGCTGGCCATACCGGTGAGCGTTTTCTTCGCATCGCCGAAGACCATCATGGTGTTGTCTTCAAAGAAGAGCTGATTCTGAATTCCGGCAAATCCAACATTGAGACTACGCTTCAAGACCATACAACTGCGCGCCTCTTCCACATTGAAGACCGGCATCCCGTAGATGGGACTCTTTTCGTTCGTCTTCGCCGCAGGGTTCACGACGTCATTCGCGCCCACAACGAGAACCACATCGGTCTGACTGAATTCCCCGTTGATCTGATCAAGATCAAACAGCTGATCGTACGGAATATTCGCTTCCGCCAGGAGAACGTTCATATGACCCGGCATTCGGCCGGCCACCGGATGGATCGCATATTTGACGGTCGCGCCCTGCTTCTGAAGAAGGCCGGCGAGGTCGCGGATCGCATGTTGCGCCTGGGCGACCGCCATTCCGTATCCGGGAACGACGATGACCGATTGGGCGTCTGCCAGAACCATCGCGGCCTCGTCCACACTCGCTTCTTTGACGTTCCCCTGAGGGCCGTCGCCAGAGGGAGCCTCCGCAACCGCTCCGAAGCCACCAAAGATAACGTTGGCAAGAGATCGGTTCATCGCCTTGCACATGATTTTTGTGAGAATAATACCGGACGCCCCGACCATCGATCCGACAATGATCAGAACATTCTCTTTAAGAACAAATCCGGTAATCGCTACCGCCACACCGGAATAAGAGTTCAAGAGCGAGATCACCACCGGCATATCCGCGCCACCGATCGCGACCACAAGAGTGATTCCGAGAATCACTGCGATCCCGGCCAGAACCAGGTAAAGAACCATCATCGGACTCCACCCGATCAGATAGACCCCGATCGCAACCGCTCCCAGAAAAAGAAGTCCATTTAAGACGTGGCGACCCGGAAGAAGGATCGGTTTCCCTGTCATCCACTCCTGCAGTTTCAAGAAGGCGATAATACTGCCGGAAACGGTAACGCCTCCGATCAGGGTCGCGAGAAGGATGGCCACTTGTTGAACGTGACCCTCCCCTCCGAAACCATTTTCGCCGTAGAAAGCCTTAAAGAACGCGGCCATCGCAACAAACATCGATGCACCACCGCCGAATCCGTTGAGAATCGCAACCATCTGCGGCATGGAGGTCATCTGAACCCGTTTCGCCATCACCAGCCCGATCAGGCCACCCATTCCGGCTCCGGCCAGAATGAACCCGTAATTGGTAATCTCAGGATTAAACGCCGTCACTCCGACGGCAATGAGCATCCCAAGCATGGAAACAAAGTTTCCCTTCCGCGCCGTTCGCGGCGAAGAGAGCATCTTCAGGCCCGACATGAAGCAGACCGCAGCGGCAAGATACGCCAGAGCGATTGCCGTTTGAGAGCCACTCAATGCCTCGGCAGAATCTGAGCCCAGGAGGGCGAGGTTGTATATCAATGACATGTTCATTTCTTCTTCTTAAACATTCCCAACATTCGATCGGTCACGAGGTATCCCCCGACCACATTGATCGCTCCGAACATCACGGCCAATCCCGCAAAGATCGAGATCACCGTATCGGAGGCTCCCGAGAAAGAAGCCGCACCCGCAGCGACGAGAGCCCCCACAAGAGTAATGCCGGAAATCGCGTTCGACCCGGACATCAGGGGCGTATGCAGTGTGGGCGGGACCTTGGAGATCAATTCAAATCCGAGGAAGATCGCCAGAACAAAAACGGTGACCCCGAATAGAAGCTCAAGACCCATTCACCACCTCCTTCACCTTCGGATGTACCACTTCCCCTTCGTGGGTAATGACACAACCAGAGATAATTTCGTCGTCCATGTTCAGATTCAACTCTCCTTCCTTCGTGGTGAAGTGGCCGAGAAGTTTTTCCATGTTGCGGGAGAAGACCTGGCTGGAGTGAACATAGATCCGACTTGAAATGTTCACAGCACCCACAATCGTAACCCCGTGCTTGACCGCATCTTCGCCGGGAACCGCCCCTTCGCAGTTTCCTCCCTGCTCGGCCGCGAGATCGACCACCAGGCTTCCGGAACGCATCGATTTGAGATGCTCTTCGGTTACGAGGATCGGGGCTTTCCGGCCCGGAATAAGAGCCGTCGTGATCACCACATCCGCTTTCGCGATATGTTCGGCGACCATCTCGGCCTGTTTTTGCTTATATTCGTCGCTCTGCTCGGCCGCGTATCCGCCTTCGCCCTTCTTGACCTCGACGCCCTCGACCTCGAGAAACTTTCCGCCGAGACTCTCGACCTGTTCTTTGCATTCGGGTCGAACGTCGGTCGCTTCGACAACGGCACCGAGACGCTTGGCCGTTCCGATCGCCTGAAGTCCCGCAACACCGGCACCCATCACAAGAATCTTGGAGGGCGAAATGGTTCCCGCCGGGGTCATCATGAGCGGAAAGATCTTCGGAAGCCGTTCGGCCGCGGCCACGACCGCCCAGTATCCCGCAAGCGACGCCTGCGAACTGAGAACGTCCATCGCCTGAGCAAGGGTTGTTCTCGGAATACTCTCCAAACCGATCGCGGTCACCTTCTTCTCGGCGAGCGCTTTGACGAGATCCGGATTCTGAAGCGGCCAGAGAAGACTGACGAAAAGCGAGCCTTCGCGCAGCTTTCCGATCTCTTCCAAGGTCGGTTTCTGAATCTTCAGGACGACATCCGCCTGCCAGGCCGAGCTGTCGACCGTGGCGCCGACCGAAGTGAACTCCTCATCCGCGAAGGCGGCAGAATCCCCCGCCCCCGATTCCAGGATCACCTCGTGATTCTTTTTCAGCCGCTTTACCGACTCTGGGATCAGCGAAACACGCCGCTCCCCTTCGGTCTTTTCGTTTACAATTCCAATCTTCATCTTTTCTGGAACACCTATTGGTTGTCGATCTGAGCCTTCTGCAGCTTCCCGCTGTAGTCGACATAGATCGTTTTCCATTCTGTATATACTTCATAGATCGGATGGGCACCTTCGCGATGCCCGTTTCCGGTCTGTTTCACACCACCAAATGGGAAATGACATTCGGCTCCGATGGTCGGCGCATTGATGTACACGATTCCCGCTTCGACATCTTCCATCGCCCGGAATGAATTCCGGACATCGTTCGTAAAGATCGAAGAAGAGAGACCGTAGTTGGTTCCGTTGAGGATCTCGATCGCATTGTCGATTCCGTCACATTCGAGGATCGAGAGAACGGGACCAAATACTTCTTCCCGCGCAATACGCATCTCAGGGGTCACCCCATCGAGAAGAGTCGGCTTGTAGAAGCAGCCCTTACGGAGATTCCCTTCTGTAGCCGGTTCTCCACCAGAAATGACCTTCGCCCCTTCTTCTTTCGCGATCTCGACCCAACCATGAACAGAGTCGACCTGACCGGGATTGATCAGAGGACCGACCTCGGAAGTTTCATCGAGTCCATTACCAAGTTTGAGAGCATTTACTTTCTCAAGAAGCCGTGAGATAAACTCATCTTTGATCTTCTTATGCAAGATCAGCCGGCTCGTTGCGGTACAACGCTGGCCGGTTGTGCCGAAGGCTCCCCAGAGAACACCTTCGATCGCGAGATCGAGATCGGCATCCTCCATCACCGCCTGGGCATTTTTCCCGCCCAGCTCGAGGGAGACCCGCTTGAGCATATCTCCGCCGATCGAATTTATTCCCCGGCCGACTTCGGATGATCCCGTGAAGGAGATAATCCGGGTATCGGGATGCTTCACAATCGCGTTTCCGACGCTTCCGCCGCCACCATGGACGAGGTTGAAGACCCCTTCCGGAACGCCCGCTTCCATCAGGATCTCGGCGAAGAGATCTCCTGTATGAGGGACGTCACTCGCCGGCTTGAAAACAACGGTGTTTCCGGAGACAAGAGCCGGGAAACTTTTCCAGGTAGGAATGGCCAAAGGGAAATTCCAGGGGGTAATGAGACCCGCAACACCAATCGGCGCACGGACGGTCCACCCCGCCTTGTTCGGCATCTCACAGGGAGCAGAGAAACCATGAAGGCGACGACCTTCCGCACCATGAATATAGGCGGTGTCGATCCCTTCCTGCGTATCTCCCCGGGTTTCTTTGAGAACCTTTCCCATCTCCCGGGTCATGGCGCGGGAGATCTCTTCTTTCCGGGCCTTCATCAATTCGCCGGCACGGAAGATGATCTCGCCACGGCGAGGGGCGGGCGTTTTCCGCCAGCCATCAAAAGCTTTCTTGGCTGCCGCAACAGCCTTTTCCACGTCCGCTGGTCCACTTGCTGGAAACTCTCCGATGATATCTTCCCGATCCGCCGGATTGATGTTCTGGAAAGTCTCACCACTCTCGGCCGGAACCCACTTCCCGCCGATGAAATTCTTAAACGTCACAGATTCTGCCACGCTGGTCCTCCTCCACCTTCCGGCGGCACCCACTGGATGACGCCGTAGGGGTCCATGATGTCACAAGTCTTACAATGCACACAGTTGGTAAAGTTGATCTGAAGTTTTCCGCGGGGATTTTCTTCGGTCTTGACCCATTCATAAACAGAAGCGGGACAGAATCGCTGGCATGGATTTCCGTACTCCTCCGTACACCGGTCGACACAGATATTGGTATCCGCTACGAGAAGATGACTCGGAGAATCTTCTTCATGAATGGTCCCTGCGCTGTACACGTTGGTCAATTTTCCGAACGTCAGTTTGTCGTCAAACTTCATCCGTTCCGGTTCGGTCGCCCCTTTGCCGTGGTACTCTTCAATCGTCTGCATCTGTTGATGCCCCGGCTTCATCTTCGCGCCGGAGAAAGGACTCCATCCGTTGGTGAAGGTTCCGATCGCTCCATTGAGGAGCCCAGCAAAGAAGCCCCGCTTAAACCCGTGCTTGAAGTAGCGCGACTTCCATAGTTCCTTTTTGATGAAAGAATCTTCCACCTTCTTTTGATAAACGGAGAGGGACTCTTCACTCAAGTCATCCTTCTCAATCGCCTCAAAGGCGGATTCGGCCGCGAGCATCCCCGACTTCATCGCGAGATGAACCCCTTTGAGTTTCATCGCATCGAGAAGCCCTGCGGAATCCCCGACCAGCATACAGCCCGGCATGGAGAGTTTCGGAACGCTAAACCATCCCCCTTCGGGAATCGTCTTCGCGCCATACTCCACCATCTTGCCACCCTCAAGAATCTTTTTGATCTTCGGGTGACTCTTGAATCGTTGGAATTCGTAATGAGGATCGAGGAATGGATCTTTGTAATCGAGACCCACGACCCATCCGATGTTGATCCGATTCCCGTCCATCGAATAGATGAATCCGCCCCCAAAGGCATCATTCTTCAGGGGATACGCCATCGTATGGATCACGCGTCCCTTATGGACTTGCCCTTCGGGCATCTCCCAGATTTCTTTAATGCCGGTCGCAAAGACCTGGGGGTTTTTCCCCTCTCTCAAATTGAAATTATTGATCGCCATACGACTGAGCGTTCCCCGGGGCCCTTCCCCAAGAATCGTCACTTTCGCATGGATATCGATCCCCTCTTCAAAGTTCGGCTTCTTCTCTCCGTTTTTGTCGAGCCCCTTGTCTCCGGTACGAACCCCTATAACTCGGCCATCTTTCTGAAGAAGGTCCACCGCAGGGAATCCCGGAAAAACATCGACCCCTTCCGCCTCGGCCTTCTCCGCCAACCAACGGACCACTCGTCCGAGAGTCACAATATAATTCCCATGGTTGTCCATAGGGGGAGGGATCACCGGAAGAGACATGGCGTCGTTTTCGGTCAGGAAGTAGACGTGATCTTCCTCAACAGGGGATTCGATCGGAAACCCTTCTTCCTTCCAATTAGGGAAGAGTTCCTCGATAGAGCGAGGATTCATGACGGCACCCGAAAGCGCGTGCGCACCGACCTCTTTCGCCTTTTCGATCACGCAGATCGAAAGTTCTTTCCCGGCTTCTTTTGCGAGGCGGGCAAGGCGAATCGCGCCACAAAGCCCGGCAGGCCCTGCACCGACAAAGAGGACATCAACTTCGAGTATTTCTCGTTCAGACATTGCGGAGGATTCTAGGAAAAGAATGAGGGTCTGTAAACAAAGTATGCCCCACGGAGGATTGGGCAACCTATTGATATTTAGATCTTTATGAGAATATGTTCGCCTTCTACTTTCACTTCGTATTTCCGCAAACTTCCGGTGCCCACACTGAGGTACGCCCCCGATTCACAATCAAAGCGCCATTTATGCAACGGACACACAATATGATTCCCATCCAGTTTAGAGCCCCCCAGGGCGCCTCCCTGATGAGGACAATCGCCTTGTGTTGCATGAAAGGTTCCTTCCAAATTGAAGAGGGCAATCGGAACCGAATTGGCAATCACCGGCAGGCTTTCCCCGACCGGAATCTGACTGACCTTCGCCACCCGGCGAAATTCGGGAGGATCGGAGGTCATCGAACGGACCATCGTATCTTTTTCGATCTTCTTCCGAACCGTGGTGCGAAGTTCGGGACCTTTTTTCTTTGTAGCACACCCCGTACAGCCGGCCACCCGTTTTGGAGCGCCCTCAATTTCGGCCGCTTTTACGATGACCCGGTCACCGCCCCCATCCATTTCAACGACCACTTCACGAAGCAGAAGGTTCTGCTGAACCACCCTTCCGGGACCCTCCTTCGTCAAGACATCGGATCCACGAGGAGGAAGCATTTTCCGGGACTCTTTATAGCCAGAATATTCATACCGAAGGCAACAGAGCAACTTCCCACATCGGCCGGTAATTTTCGTCGGATCGGCCGTATGCTTCTGGATCTTCGCCATATCCATCGTAATGCCACCCAGATCTTTCAGATGGCTTCGGCAACAGAGTTCTTCTCCACAATGACCCACATCCCCGACCAGGCGAGCCTGGTCTCGAGCCCCAATCTGCTTGAGTTCAATTCGAGTCCGGTATTCCCCAGCAAGTCTTCGAACCAGTTCGCGGAAATCGACGCGCGTCTCACTGGCAAAGTAGAAAATAATCCGTTCACTTCCAAGGATGTGATCTACTTCAAGAAGTTTCATGGGAAGCTTGAGATCTTTTATCTGCTCTTTGAAAAAGCCGATCTCCTTGGGGTGATTTTCCTTCTCCAAGGTCTGGGCCGTAATGTGATCCTCTTCATTGACCCGACGAAGAACGGTTCCCATCGCCTCCGTCGACATCTCCTCCGGAATCGGTTGAAAGGAGGTGAGAAGTTCAGCCACTTCCCGACCACGATCGGTTTTGACGATACACTTCTCTCTTTTACGCAGGTCATTCTTGTCCCGCTTAAACTTCCCAATGAGAAGCATTTTCCCATATCGACATGTGGCATAATACGCCATCTTTATATCTCCGATCCCTTTTCTGCGGCGATCAACCGGACTTCCTTCTCCAGTTCATCCACCATCTCTTCTTCTCGAACACGACGTAGGAACTTACCCTTCCGAAAGAGCATCCCCTTTCCCCGTTCTCCCGCAATCCCGACATCCGCTTCCGCGGCTTCCCCCGGGCCATTTACAGCACATCCGAGAACCGAAATCTTCATCGGTACGTGCACATCCTTTACCCGGTCCTTCACTTCGTTGACCACCTTTTCGAGGTCGATCGCAATCCGACCACAAGAAGGACACGAGATAATCTCTGGCTCCCGAATCCTTCGACCGGTTGCCTTGAGAATATCGAAGCCGGCTTGAACCTCAAGCACCTTGTCGCCTGTAAGCGAGATTCGGATCGTATCTCCGATTCCCTGGCGAAGAAGCGCCCCGATCCCGATCGCGCTTTTGATTGTGCCATACTCCGGAAGCCCCGCTTCCGTAATTCCCAAGTGGAGAGGGTAGTCCGCTTGTGCGGAAAATTTTTCGTACGCTTCGATACATTGCTCCATGTTGGTCGACTTGATCGAAACGATAATATTTTGAAATCGAACGCTCTCGAGAAATTCACAATGGCGAAGAGCGCTTTCGACCATCGCGTCCGCGGTCGCCCATCCATATTTATCGAGTAAATCTTTCTCGACGGAACCGGAATTGACCCCGACGCGCATCGGAATCCCACGATCGCGTGCCTTGTCCGCAACGAGCTTTACCCTTTCCCGCCCCACCGTATCGAAGGTTCCAGAGAGACCCGAAATATTTCCTGGATTGAGCCGAACCTTGTCGACCCCTTGATCGATCGCTTCGAGTGCAAAACGGTGGTTGAAATGAATATCCGATACCAGGGGGACATCCCCCACCATTTTTTTGACTGCCCCAAGCGCCTGCGCATCGGCAATATCGAATACCGCGACTCGAATCAATTCACATCCCGCATCCAGAAGCGTCCGAATCTGTTTACGGGTCGAATCAAGATCTGAGGTTTTCGTCGTTGTAAGAGACTGGACACGAATCGGTTGATCGCCTCCGATGATCAGATTCCCAACCGGTACTTCTCTCGTTTTCCGACGTGGGACGGTCACAAATTCCTCCACGCCGCGTGGGATGGGATGAAAGCTAGTTAGTCGACCGTTGCATTAC
>CAYRLD010000015.1:0-14379 GCA_964424925.1 uncultured Planctomycetales bacterium | reverse complement strand
TTAAAGCCCTCTCGAAAGATCTTACTCGGAATGTTGATTTCATACAGAGATTCAAGAGAGAGGCAAAGTTTCTCGCTCGATTGATCCATCCCCATGTAGTACAAGTTTTTGGGGCGGGAGATACGGAAGAACATTACTACTTTGCGATGGAATTCGTCGAAGGGCGCGATCTGGGAGAGATTCTTAAGGATGATTCCCGGAAATTCCAAATGGATGAGGTCCTAAAAATTGGGGCCCAGGTGGGAAGCGCTCTGGGCGCAGCAGAGAAACTTGGAATCATTCACAGAGACATTAAGCCTTCGAATATCCTCATGCTTGGAGACGGCACCGTAAAGGTCATGGACTTTGGTTTGGCGAAAAGTGCCGATACAAACCTGACCAAAACGAGCATGGTCATGGGAACCATCAATTATTTATCTCCCGAGCAGGGAGTGGGAGATGAATGTGATACACGCTCGGACCTTTATTCCCTGGGCGTAGTTCTTTATCACCTTTCAACGAATCAACTGCCATTCACAGGAGAAAATCCGACCTCAATTATTTACCAACATATTCATACGCCCCCTCGACCGCCGAAAGAACTCAACCCCGATCTCCCTCCTGGATTGGAAGCGATCATTCTAAGACTAATGGAGAAGAAACCGGAAGATCGATACCAGACAGCAGAGGAATTCCTGTCTTCGCTTCGATCCCTTTATGAAAGAACGATCGTTACTGAAGAAAATGCGACCGGTGCGGACCAGTCTTTTTTCACAACAATGCAGGTCTTAGAAGATACCGTTGTGCCTACACCCAAAAAGAAGACCACAAAAGGACTCGTAGAAGTTGTGCTTCTTTTGATTCTCCTTGCGGCAGGTGGATTTGCAGGATGGAAGGCCATTGAGAACAATTTAGGGGGAACAAATGACATTGTAGATGCGCCGGAGATCCGTGATCCTGACAAACCGATACCGGATAAACCTGTTCCTGACAAACCGGTGCCTGATAAACCTGTTCCTGACAAACCGGTGCCTGATAAGCCTGTTCCTGATAAACCTGTCCCTGACAAACCGGTACCTGATAAGCCTGTTCCTGATAAACCTGTCCCTGACAAACCGGTACCTGATAAGCCTGTTCCTGATAAACCGGTACCTGATAAACCTGTTCCTGATAAACCGGTACCTGATAAGCCTGTTCCTGATAAACCTGTTCCTGACAAACCGGTACCTGATAAACCTGTCCCTGACAAACCGGTACCTGATAAACCTGTTCCTGATAAACCGGTACCTGATAAGCCTGTCCCTGACAAACCGATACCGGATAAACCTGTCCCTGACAAACCGGTACCGGATAAACCTGTTCCTGACAAACCTGTTCCTGACAAACCGGTACCTGATAAACCTGTTCCCGTAGATACAAGGCCCGGCTGGCTTCAAACAAAGGCCGTATTTTCAAGTCGGAACATTCTCTTCATCCTGGATGCATCAGGAACAATGGAGAAAGAAACCGATGGAAAAAGTAGATTCGATATGGTGACGGGAACTTTGGGTCATTTTCTAAAAAATATCCGGGGAAATGTTTCTGCAGGGCTTCGAGTATTTGGGCATCAATTTCGGGCGACCGATAGCAAAGCAAACAAGGATTCCGAACTGGTTCTCCCTCTGCGGAAAATTGATCCCGACTTATTCATCTCCTCTATAGCCAGAATTCGCCCAAAAGGAAAATCCCCGACCACCTACAGCCTTGAAGAAGCGGCTCAAGATCTTTCAAGATCTTCCAGTTCGCCTTCGATTGTCATTCTGATCACGGATGGAAGAGATTCGGATCGAACGGCAAAGCCAGAAAACGCAGCGGCAAAGCTGGTACATAGGGGAAGAGGAAACCATCTTCATATCATTGGAGTTCAAATGGATGACCCTTGGTGGGGCAATCAGATGGAAAAGGCCGCCAAGGCAGGAAACGGATTTTACTATGATACTCAGACCGAGGATGATTTTAAGAAAGCTCTCGAATCCTCTGTGGGAACGGCCGTTTTCGTTCTGAAATCGAATTCAGATGGAACCGAGATACAAGGAAAGGTCGGGGATCGAAAAGAGCTACCTCCAGGGGAATACACCCTGATTGTCCCAGGACAAAAAACAAAGACGATATCGATCCCCCCGCATGAAACTCTTACCCTCGACATCACCATTTCTTCTTTCCGGAGACGTTCATGAAAAATCTATTTGATCAGATTCCGACCACTATTCCGGAAGAGGTCTTTGAAACCCTGGTAAAAACACCAGGCCTCCATATCAAACGGATTCTCTCTCAAGGTCAAACAACAGATTGGTATAACCAGGAAGAACACGAATGGGTGATGATCGTGCAAGGGGAAGCCCATCTTCGTATCGAGGGGGAAGAGAAACCGCATAAATTATCCCGCGGAGATTATCTGGAAATCCCTTCCCGCACCCGGCACCGGGTAGAGTGGACCCATCCGGAAGAAACTACGATCTGGCTCGCCATTCATCACAAGGCGGAGACCGTATGATGATCTCATTTCTCTACCTGATCCTGATCCTTTCGAAACAGGATCCCTGTTTTGAAAAAATGGAATCGACAGGGCTAGAAGGAATCAAAGCCAAAAGGGCTTATTTTACCGACCTCAACGGGGACCATTTCCCCGATGCGGTCATTAACGCAAAAAGAATTTTCCTAAACCGGAAGGGCAAATCATTAGACGAAGTCCCTTTCGAAGGCTCCTCCCGGGTTTTTGTTTCGGTTGCGGGGGATCTCAACAACGACGGAATTTTGGATTTCTTCCTAGGACGGAACACGGACCTTTCAAACGAAAAGTTCACCGACGATGGACTTCGGAATGAAATCTGGCTCGGAACAGGAGAAGGAAAGTTTACGCTCCGGAAAAACTCGGGTGTCGGAAATTATGCCGAAACAGTGATCGCCGCCCTTTTCGTCGATTACGACCGCGACGGAAATCTCGACCTCTTTACAGGCAGTGCGTATACCGCGTACGGAAAAAGTCTCGAAGCCTTTCCCGATCGATTATACCGAGGGAAAGGAGATGGAACCTTTGAGGAAGTAACGAAAAAGGCTGGGCTCCTCGGTATCGCTCAACCCGGACAAAAAGAGAGCCGGAAACCGACGTACGGAGTTGCTCATACAGACTGGAATAACGATGGGTGGCAAGATCTCCTCGTCATGACCTACGGCCGGCAATGGAATCGTCTTTGGAAAAATAATGGGGATGGAACCTTTACCGATATGGCAGCCCAAACGCACTTTGATGGTGATTCCGATCGAAAAGGGGTCTACCCTGAGATTGTCAAACGTCGAGCCGAAATGCCGTTCCGATCCAACGGAAACACCTTCGATTGCGCCATTGCCGATTTTGACGGAGACGGGGACATGGATTGCTTCCTCGGAGAGATCACTCATTGGTGGGCCGGATCCTCCTCCGACCTTTCGATGCTTCTGGTGAATCGAGGCGCCCGGGAGAAATTTGCCTTCGACCGAAATCCAAACATGATCACCCGGACCCATGCCACCCCCCGATGGAACCAGGGGGATATCCATGCCGGATGGATCGATGTAGAGAATGATGGCAGACTCGACCTCCTAGTCGCATCCTCTGATTATCCAGATGATCAGATCCTGAGACTCTACCATCAGAATTCAAAAGGCACTTTCGATGATTGGACAACTCGACTCGGGTTCCGTTGGGCAAATGCCGCTCAAATCTCGCTTGGAGATTTCAACCGAGATGGAAAGACCGATCTACTCATCACCACCAGCAATATGAGGCTCACAAAAGAACAACGCAAAGGCAGGGATCTTTCTGTGGGTCTCTTCCAGAACCGGATTTCCAACGGGAATAATTTCCTCACACTCCAACTTCAAGGCCAAGCGATCGGGGCACGGGTATCGATCTGGACAGGAAACCACCGTCAAACCCGTGAAGTGTATGGAGGGCTCGGTCATGCCGGACACCGGGACCAGACCTCTTGCCGATTCGGGTTGGGAAAATCCAAAACCGTCGACAAAGTAGAAGTCCGATGGCCCGATCAGAAAGCAACGGTACAGGTGTTCGAGAATATCGACCCGAACCATTTCTATACCTTGGAGAGGGGAGGGGCGTTACAGAAGACCCCCTGAACATTCTCTCCGTACCACAGAATTCTCCCTCTCGGAGACTGGCATGATGCGCCCCTCATCGGTAAGATGCGCACTCACTTTCCACTCATTTATGGGAACCTTACATGACGAACCCTCTTGTTGCTGTGCAGGAATTCGGTCAATCGATCTGGTATGACAATATTCGCCGGGGGTTGATCACCTCCGGAGAACTTCAAGAGATGATCGATAATGATGGGCTTCTGGGGATCACATCGAACCCGGCCATCTTCGAAAAAGCGATTGCGGGGAGTGTCGATTATGATGATTCTCTCCGATCGTTCCTGAAAAAAGAAACCGGGAATGCAAAGGAAGTGTACGAACACCTCGCCATAGAAGATATCCAAAGCGCGGCCGATGTTCTGCTTCCTGTTTATAAAAAGACAAATGGGGTAGATGGATACGTTAGCTTTGAAGTCTCCCCCCATTTAGCCAATGATACCGAAGGGACCGTGGAAGAGGCGAGACGACTTCATGCGGTCATTGCACGTGACAATGTCATGATCAAAGTTCCCGCCACACCGGCCGGGATTCCCGCAATCGAAACCCTGATCGCAGATGGGATCAATTTGAATGTCACATTGCTATTCTCCCTCGATGCCTACGAAGAAACCATCCAAGCCTACTATTCGGGCCTGGAAAAATTCGTCGCGCAAGGAGGGGATCCCTCTACGGTGGCCAGCGTCGCAAGTTTCTTTCTCAGTCGAATCGATACCGTCATTGATGAAAAGGTAGAAGAAGCGCTCGATGCAACTTCGGATAAATCGACCCGAGGTAAATTAAAAAACCTCCTCGGCAAGTCTGCCATCGCTTCTGCAAAACTCGCTTACTCACGGTATAAAGAATTGACGGCGACCGATCGCTGGAAAGCACTGGCCGAGAAAGGAGCCCGGCCCCAAAGGCTCCTCTGGGCAAGTACCAGCACCAAAAATCCTAAATATCCTACAACGCTTTATGTGGATACCCTCATTGGCCCCGATACCGTCAATACAATCCCCGCATCTACCTTTGATGCGTTTCGAAGAGAAGGAACAGCCGCACTCACCCTGACCAATGAAATGGATCAGGCGAAAGAAGATTTGAAAAATTTAGAGGAAGTGGGGATCTCCCTCAAAGAAGCAACAGACTTCCTTCTCGAACAAGGGGTATCCAAATTTGCAGATCCCTTTGACAAACTTCTCGGATCGGTTGAAAAAAAGAGGCAAGCCTTTTTAGAAGGGGGATTTGCCCACCAAAAATGGAACCCAGGATCCTATAAGGACGAAATCAATGCCGCACTGGAATCCTGGAGAACAGACTCAAAAGTACGAAGGCTTTGGAAAGGGGATACCACTCTCTGGACAGGAAGCGATGAGAACCGGTGGCTGGGATGGCTCGGAGTGGTAGAAGACCAACTGGAAAATCTCGACCCGCTCGATCGGATCGCAAAAGATGTTCAGGAAACCGGATTCAAACATATCCTTCTTCTTGGAATGGGCGGGTCGAGCCTCTGCCCATGGCTCCTCGCGGATACCTTTGGTAAACAGCCCGATTCTCCGGAACTACATGTCCTCGATTCCATCATTCCGGCTCAAATTACATCCGTGGAAGAAGAACTGGACCTATCAAAAACACTCTTCATTGTCAGTTCAAAATCAGGCAGCACGATCGAACCGAACACACTTCTCTCTTACTTTCTTGAGAAGGTTGGGCATGAAGGGTCCCAATTTATTGCGATCACCGATCCTGGATCGGCTCTGCACCAACTGGCAAAAGAAAAACGATTCCGATATATCTACCATGGGGTCCCCGAAATCGGAGGGCGATATTCAGCCCTTTCTCATTTCGGAATGGTTCCCGCAGCGGCCATGGGCCTGAATATCAAAGAATTCCTCGACTCTACCGAAATCATGGTTCAATCGTGTGCCTCTGTCGTCCCACCAGAACATAATCCGGGTGTCGCACTGGGAACCATTTTAGGAACCGTCGCCAACAAAGGCAGAAACAAAGTTACGATCATAACAAGCCCTGCACTTCACTCGCTGGGAGCCTGGTTAGAACAGCTTATCGCAGAATCAACCGGGAAAGATGGCAAAGGGCTTATCCCCATCGTAGGGGAATCTCTTGGATCTCGAGACCTTTATGGAAATGACAGGATCTTTGTCTATATCCGCGGGAGAGAAACGGGAAGCGAAGAGCAGGATGCAAAAATAGATGACCTAGAAAGAGCTGGGCACCCGGTTGTCCGAATAAACCTCGAGGGAAAACGGGAGTTGGGTCAGGAGTTCTTCCGTTGGGAAATGGCCACAGCCGTGGCGGGATCCGTTCTTGGAATCAACCCTTTCAACCAACCTGATGTTGAATCGGCAAAGATCGCGGCGAAAAACCTTATGACATCAGAGGGGAAGACAAACGAAGATCCCCCTCTCGTTCAAGACGAGGAAATCAAACTATTCACCGATCCAAAAGAGACCGAGAACTGCGGTTCTCTTGAGGAAGCGTTGGCCTCTCACCTGTCTAATTTTCAGACGGGGGATTACCTTGCCATTAATGCGTTCCTTGAAATGAAAGAAGAATACAACCGACATCTGGATGATATTCGCCTCGCCATTCGCGATGCCAAAAAGGTAGCCACCAGTGTTGGATATGGCCCCCGATTTCTTCACTCCACAGGGCAACTTCATAAGGGGGGGCCGAACACAGGACTTTTCCTTCAAATCACCTCGGAAGACAAAAAGGATCTCGCGATCCCTGGGGAAAAGTTCACTTTTGGAACACTGAAGAAGGCACAGGCCCAGGGAGACTTCGAAGTTCTCGTAGAACGCAACCGGAGAATCATTCGTATCCATCTGGGTACGGACGTGGGAAAAGATCTCGCCCGAATCAGTAAAATGATCCAAAAGATCATGGCGTAACCCTAAGCGTTACAAGAAAGGAGGTCCCATGCAGATCGGAATGGTCGGTTTGGGCAAAATGGGGGGCAACATGGCCCGCCGACTGATGAAGGGCGGTCATGAATGCGTCGTATTTGATCTGAATCAGGATCACGTCCGCACCCTCGTTTCCGAAGGCGCAACCGGGGCGGCCTCCCTGGAAGAGTTCGTAAAAAGATTATCTCCGCCCCGTACCGCCTGGATCATGGTGCCCTCCGGAGACCCAACGGAAAAAACCATAGAAGCCCTATCTGATCATATGCAGAAAGAAGACATCATCATCGATGGGGGGAACTCGATGTTTAAGGATGATGTACGCCGGGCACTAAAACTAAAAGGCAAAGGGATCCATTTTGTCGACGCCGGAACAAGTGGAGGGGTATGGGGCCTCGATCGAGGGTATTGCCTTATGATCGGAGGGGAAAAAGAGATCGTCGACTCACTCGATCCGATCTTTAAAACACTAGCTCCAGGAAAAGGAACCATTGAACAGACCCCAGGATGGGAAAATAGATCTGGAAGCGCCGAAGATGGGTATCTTCATTGTGGCCCCAACGGAGCGGGTCATTTTGTGAAGATGATCCATAACGGAATTGAATACGGCCTCATGCAGGCCTACGCAGAAGGGTTCGACATTTTGAAAAATGCAACCTCAGAACAACTTCCAAAGGAGATTCGGTACGATCTGCCTCTTGCCGACATTGCCGAAGTATGGAGAAGGGGGTCGGTCATCGGTTCCTGGCTTCTCGACTTAACTTCCTCCGCTCTCGTGGAGAGTCCAAACCTCGAGAACTTTACCGGATTTGTCCAGGACTCCGGGGAAGGACGATGGACGGTGATGGCCGCCATTGAAGAATCCGTTCCCGCCGATGTCATTTCGGCGGCTCTCTACACACGTTTTCGATCGAGACAAGATCATACATACGCGGAAAAAATCCTCTCCGCGATGAGACATAAATTCGGTGGGCATGTAGAATTGCCAACGGGAGGATAGGAGGAGAACTCCAAAGGTCACATGAGGATCCTACGATATTCCACATCGAAAGAATTGAGCCATGCCGGCGCTGAAATGTTTTGCGACCGGGCGGCCGGTAAGAAATCCTTTTCGGTCTCCCTCTCAGGAGGATCCACACCCAAAGCGCTCTACTATCTACTCTCTTCCTCTGTCTACCGGGATCAAATCGATTGGACCCAGATCGAGTTTTTCTGGGGCGATGAGAGAGGGGTTCCGCCAGAACATTACGACTCCAACTTTCGTATGGCGAACGAAGTGATGCTTTCTGCGCTCCCGGTCCCTGCAAATCGAATCCACCGATTCGAAGCGGAACGAGCCGACGTGGACAATGTTGTTTCTGATTACGAATCCAAATTAATTGAAATCCTGGGAGATCCTCCCACCTTTGACCTTGTTCTCCTTGGAATGGGATCGGACGGGCATACCGCCTCGCTTTTTCCCCAATCACCCGCTCTGGAAGAAAAGGTCCGTTGGGCAACCCTCAATCCTGTTGGGCAGCTGGGAGGGCATCGATTTACCCTCACCTATCCAACATTGAACCTGGCAAAAGAAGTCGTTTTTCTCGTCTCCGGAAAGGCGAAAGCAAATGCCCTACAAAAAGTTCTCGAAGGAGAAAAGGATCCAAAAGAATTACCCGCCCAGGGAGTTACGGGAAATATCCTCTGGATGATCGATGACGATGCCGCAAGTCAATTGGAGAACAAGGGGGAATTTGTTCAATGATTCTTGCCGGTGATATCGGGGGAACAAAAACGATTCTCGCCCTGTATGAAAAAGACGGCAACGCACTTCACCTTGTAAAAGAGGAGGAATATCCCAGTTCTTCCGAAGAATCGTTGGAATCCTTACTGGAAAAGTTTCTTCCCCATCCTTCGGTGGAAAGCGCCTGTTTCGGAGTCGCTGGACCGATCCTGGAGGGGGAAGTGTCGGTGACTAATCTTCCCTGGAAGATTTCGGAAGGGTCGCTGAAGAAGACTTTGCAAACGAATCGAGTCAAACTACTTAATGATTTGGAAGCAACGGCTCTCGGGATGCTCCACCTGAAAGAGGATGATTTCGAAACCCTCCAACAGGGGAATGCCAAAGGTCAAAAAGGAACCATTGCTGTCATCGCCCCCGGAACCGGCTTGGGGGAAGGAATCCTTTTCTGGGATGGGACAAAGTATCACCCGATTGCGTCCGAAGGAGGACATACCGACTTTGGGCCCCGCAATGAATTGGAAATCGACCTTCTCTCCTTTGTTCAAGACAGAGTGAATGGACGAGTGAATCATGAAGAACTTCTTTGCGGAAATGGGATCCAACACATTCATGATTTCTTTCGAAAAAGAACCCAAACGGTCACGCCGGACTGGCTGCAATCGGAATTGTCCGTTGGGGATCCCAATGCGATCCTGACGCAAGTGGGGATGGAAGGGAAAGATGCCATCTGTGAGGAATCGATAGAACTATATTGCACCCTTTTGGGAGCAGAAGCGGGGAATCTCGCGCTCACCTCCCTTTCCCGAGGAGGAGTCTTCCTGGGAGGAGGAATTCCCCCCAAAATTCTTGCCGCACTTAAGAAGCCGCATTTTCTGGAGGGATTCCTCGAGAAAGGGGATCTCTCTGACCTGATGAAATCCATTCCTGTTCGAGTGGCCCTAAATCCCCGAGCGGCTCTGATTGGGGCGGCTCATTACCTGGTCTCCTAGAGAACGCATGAAAGATCTTTCCAAAACACAAATACGAACCCGAATCGAGCCGGGAAATCCTCAGGTCAAAGAAGAATCCGCGCCCCCCTGTACCGTGATCATCTTTGGGGCGCTCGGAGACCTCTCCAAAAGAAAATTGATCCCCGCCCTCTATAACCTTTACCAAGAGGGAGATCTCCCTGAGCATTTTGCCGTACTCGGATTGAATCGGGACCAAACCGATGATCATGGATTCCGGGAGAGTCACAAAGAGAGCACGGACCGTTACTCCCGAACCAAACCGGAAAAATGGGATGCCTTTTCCAACAATCTTCACTACATCCCTGGAGACTTCACAGAATCTGATTCGTACAACAAACTGCGGGTGAAACTGGAAGAGGTAGAAGCAAAACACCTCACCGAGGGGAATCGAATCTTTTACCTTGCGACCCCTGCGCGATTTTTCCCGCTCATCCTCGAACAGCTTCAATCCGCAAACCTTCTTCATGAGGCAGATGGAGAGCCCTGGTCCCGTGTCATTATTGAGAAACCTTTTGGGACAGACCTCGGCTCAGCAAAAGAGTTAAATACATTGGTGGGAAAACGGCTTTCGGAATCCCAAACCTACAGGATCGATCACTACCTCGGGAAAGAGACGGTCCAGAATATTCTTGTCTTTCGTTTTGGGAATACGATTTTCGAACCCTTATGGAACAGGAACCATATTGATCATGTTGAAATTACCGCCGCAGAATCGATCCAAGTAGAAGGACGAGGGCGGTTCTATGATCAGACGGGGGTTCTCCGGGATATCGTCCAGAACCATCTGCTTCAAGTCATGGCTCTCATAGCGATGGAGCCACCGGTCTCTTTCGAGGCCGATGATATTCGTAATGAAAAAGTCCAATTGATCCACTCTCTCCGGCCCATGGAGATGGGAGATGTTATCCGGGGGCAGTACCAAGGATACAAAAATGTAGAAGGGGTGGGGGATCAATCCCGGACGCCCACCTATGTGGCGATGAAAATTATGGTCGAAAACTGGCGATGGCAGGGGGTCCCATTTTATCTCCGTGCCGGTAAAGGGCTAGCGGCAAAAGAGACCGAAGTTTCGATCCATTTCCGCTCCATTCCGCTCTGTCTCTTTAATAACGACAAAGAATCCCAATCCGTCCAACCCAATGTTCTGACACTTCGGATTCAACCGGAAGAAGGCATCTCCCTCCGATTCGTTTCCAAAGTTCCCGGGGATGACCTTTCGGTTGGGAATGTCCATATGGATATGTCTTATGCAGAAGCCTTCCAAAAACCGATCTCCGAGGCGTATGAACGATTGATTCTGGATTGTATGCGTGGAAATCAAACCCTCTTTGCCAGAAGGGACGGGGTTGAAAAAGCGTGGAGGTTTATCAGCCCGATTCTGGACGCATGGGACCGAGACAAAGATGGGCCAATTGCACAATATGAACCGGGAAGTGATGGACCAAAAGAGGCGGATGACCTGATAAAAAAAGATGGCCGGTCCTGGACAACGATCGGGTAGGGAAGGGTGATGAGCTATTCTTCATTACAAGAAGTGATTCGAGATCTCCAAGAGAAGACTATGCTCGTCCGAATCAAAGAAGAAGTCGATCCACATCTGGCCATGGCGGAGATTCAAAGAAGGGCGTATTCAAAAGGGGGCCCGGCGGTCTATTACGAAAAAGTAAAAGGGTCGCCTTTTCCCGCGGTCAGCAATCTTTTTGGCAAACAAGAGAGGGCGAACTACCTGTTCCGCCACTCCCTTGAAAAAGTAAAACGGGTCGTAGGAATAAAGGCGGACCCTCTCTCAGCAATAAAGCATCCATTCCGAAATATAGGGGTCGCTTTCACCGCTTTGTCCGCCCTCCCAAAAAAAGTACGCACAGGTCCCGTCTTCGCAAATGAAACAACAATCGATCAATTACCGCAGATAAAGTCATGGCCGGATGATGGGGGCCCTTTCATCACGCTCCCACAGGTATTCACACTCGATCCGGATGACCCTAAGAACCTGATGAAATCGAACGTAGGAATGTATCGAATCCAAATGGGAGGGAACGAATACATCCCCAACAAAGAAGTAGGACTTCACTATCAGATCCATCGGGGGATCGGAATCCATCACTCCAAGGCGCTCCGAAAAGGAGAGCCCCTGAAGGTATCGATCTTTGTTGGGGGGCCCCCGGCGCATACGCTCGGAGCGATCATGCCTCTTCCGGAAGGGTTATCAGAGCTAACCTTTGCCGGAATGTTGGCGGGACGCCGATTCCGGGTCGCCGATTACAACGGCTGGAAAGTCTCTGTTGACGCCGACTTCTGTATCCTTGGGGAAGTACACCCCGGAGAAGCAAAGCCGGAAGGACCGTTCGGAGACCATCTCGGGTATTACAGTCTGACACATGATTTCCCAGTGATGAAAGTCTCCAAAGTATTTCATAGAGATAACGCGATATGGCCTTTTACCGTCGTCGGCAGACCTCCGCAGGAAGATACGTTCTTCGGAAATATGATTCACGAAATCACCCGGCCGATGGTTCCGGTCGAGATCCCGGGAATCAAAGAGATCCATGCGATCGACGAAGCGGGGGTTCATCCCCTTCTTCTTGCGATTGGACGGGAACGGTATGCTCCCTATCAGAAACGGGTCCCTCAGGAGATCCTGACGGGCGCGCACGCGATCCTTGGATTTGGCCAAGCCTCTCTCGCAAAATATCTTCTGATTGCGGCCGAAGAGGACGATCCGAATCTGAGGACCGAACCCTCCGAAAAATTTTTCCACCATATCCTAGAAAGAATCGATTTGGAGAGAGACCTCCATTTCCAGACCAAAGGGACGATCGACACACTCGACTATTCCGGAACGGGCCTCAATCAAGGATCGAAAGTGATCTTCGCCGTGGCCGGAGAAAAGAAGAGGGAACTAACAAAGACGCTTCCGGAAAACAGAACGATTCCGGATACCCTCAAGAATCCAAAAATGATCACCGACGGAATCCTGGCTCTCGAAGCGGAAGCCTTTAGCAACTACGATTCGGCCGAAAAAGAAGCGAATTCCTGGAGAAAGATCGAGGTGGGAGAGGGGATCGCCCTTGTCATCCTGACGGAAGATACGGATTTCATTTCGGACTCTTTCGCCAACTTCCTTTGGGTCACCTTTACCCGCTCAAACCCTTCCCACGATATTTATGGGGTAGGGGAAGAGATCGCGAAGAAACATTGGGGATGCCAAGGACCCCTCATCATCGACGCACGGAAAAAGCCACACCACGCGCCCCCTCTCGTGGAAGATCCTGACACGTCCAAAGAGGTCGACCGGATCATGGCTTCCATAGAAGGTTTTCCGGGATAAAAAAAAACTCCCCGACCTGTTGTAGGCCGGGGAGTCAGAAAGAATCCTCAATCGAGATCGAGTTCCGGTTTTGCCAAAGAAGTTTCCGGGGGCTTGAAATATTCGGCCTCCATCACTCCAGCAAATCCCGCAAACATACGCCCGGGTCAGGGTCACATTATATCTTTGGGCTAAAACACTCAATATGGCCGCACTGAAATTGAAAACGCCTTCACTGTATTTTTCTTCCTGGAAAAGGGGCACGAAGTAATCCCGGCCCATTTGCCCCACTTTCCCATCCGGGAATTCCCCCTCCAATCCATATCCGGTCCGGATTGCATAATCTCGATCCTTGATCGCCACGACCACGATCATCCCGTTTCCCTTCTTCTTATCCCCAACCGCCCATTTTTCCATCAACTCATTCGCATAGGTGTTGATATCGAGAGGTTTGACAGAAGGAAGAATCAGAAAAGCGAGTTCCGCTCCGGTTTTCTGTTTTAATTCCGTGATCACCGAATTCAGTTTTCGGACATCGGACGATTTCATCACCCCCACGTGGTCATTGATATACCCATTGGGAGTGGGGAAGTCTTGCCCCATTGTAAAAAGCAGTGCGAGAAGAATCGTCATTTCACTTCCAAATCGTTCACCTTCCGGCTCAGTTCATCCGCGAAGGCGTAGAAGGTTTCAAAGTTTTTCTGAGGATGCTTCTTTAATGTTTCGAGAAGTTGCTCCGAGGTCACCCCAGGGGCCGACAAAGAAAGCGCCTGCCCAAGAGCACGAACATCTTCCTTCTCTACGTTCGCAATCTTTCCATCCACCAGGAAAAGAACCCCGCGAACGATCGAGAAAAAATTATCCGCCGCATCCCGTACTACATTTGCGAGGATCCGAGCGTCCCCTGTTGAGGAGAGATAGCCCTGACGTAAACGAATTAAGAACGATTTCAATTCCCGCTCACACTGAAGTCGAAGGTCCTTCTTTTCAAAAGTAAGAGCCGAGAAAGGATCTTCCCCAAAGACCGTTTTATGCGCGAGTTGGTAGTTGAGAAACTCCATCGGAAAAACATCAAGAGATTCCTGGATATAGTCCTTCGACATAATGAGGGGGGTGCAGGCCCCTCGAACCATGTTTTTTCCCTAAGGGAGCGATATCCTCCACGTAGTGAAGAGACATCCTATCAACAACGAGAACCGACTCGACCGTTTCAGGAGAAAAGTCGGACGTATCGAGGGCACTCCTACCGGTGACCACGAAGCTATCGACATGTTTTCCGAG
>CAYRLD010000014.1:0-14443 GCA_964424925.1 uncultured Planctomycetales bacterium | reverse complement strand
CATCCGCGGTGATCTGCTCGAAAACCTTGCCGAGACTCTCTTCTACCTGGGAAAAGTTAGTCCAATCCAGAGTCCCGCCAACGGAGACTTCCCAGATCCCCACCTCTAATTCCCTTGTTTTTATTTCAAGCACTTCCATACAGGTTCCAGAAAGAAGTATAGGACGAGCCACCCACGATTGAAAGGGAAAATCAAGCCGATGCGGGCTCAGGGTCTTCTTGAGAAGCAAAAAGCCGATCCATATCCGCCCGAAGGCCTTCCAGTTCGGAATCTTCAATCCATGGTTCTGCGATGCGAATCTGAACCCCATCCCGAGCCCGTTCTAACACCATGCCCCCTTTATCCCGTCCAGACAGCTTCAGCTTCCTTTTCCGCATCAAGAGAAGTGCAGTCAAATAGGTTACCTTCTGGCGAAGAGGCGTCGGTTTTTCATCCCGACAGAGGGCTTGGAAAAACTCCGACATCGCTTCCATATCTTCTAGTCGACGCTCTACCTTCTTTGGGGTGACCGTTTTCCAATGACTGAAGGGATGAACCTGCCCCGATTCCCAACAGGAAACACAGAAATCAGCTCGCTCGAACCGTTCCTCTATTTCAAAAATCCCAGAAAAGTGAACCTCTTCTGAACCAAACTCACGCTCACATTGAGAACATGCGGGTTTTCGGCGCCCAACCTTCCATTCTTCCATTATTTCCCCCTAGGGCCCTTACGACCCGAACCTATCGAAGACTCTTTCCAGAGAAGCGCAGATGACCGCTTCCCAGTACATCATCTATATCGGCAATAAATGCCTCAGAAGGAGAGATCATACAGCGATCTGAGGCACGAACGAGCACTTTTCTTGCCCCCCCGAGAGCCACCTCAAGAAGAACCGGAACCGTCCCAGGATGCTCTTCCAGAACCCGGTTCACCTCCTCTAACACGCCCGAATCTCCCGTAGAAGGAATTTCTACGGTTGCCGTCCCCGTCAACACTTCTCGGGCTTTCATGGCCGGGACGATATCGGTTACACGGAGGGATACATTCTCATTCCGGAAACTAACTCTCCCCGTCGCAAAAACGATATGATCCTCGAAGAAATGATCCTGATTCTTCGCATATTCTTTCGGGAAACTGACCGCCTCACAGACCCCGGTCAAATCCGCAATCTTGTATCCAATAAACTTATTTCCCTTATTGGCACCCGTCTTGGCGATCATCGTACGCAATCCCGTTAAGATTCCTCCGATGGTCACTTCTTTCCCATCCTCGATGTCCCCGAGGCGATCGACCGTTGTTGTTGAATAGGAATTCAGCAAGTCCTCATATCGCACCAATGGATTCGAACTGACGTAAAAGCCCAGGGCATCCTTCTCGTACCCAAGAAGAGTCTCCTGAGGCCACTCTTCTATTTCGGGAAGAGGGGGATAATCTTCGTGAGCTTCCTGACCAAAGATACTCATCTGCCCGACCTGCCGGTCCTGCCTGCGTAGTGCACTGA
The DNA here is from genome assembly GCA_964424925.1 of uncultured Planctomycetales bacterium. Lineage (GTDB taxonomy): Bacteria > Planctomycetota > MHYJ01 > MHYJ01 > JACPRB01 > CAYRLD01. Next base: position 12,962 of record CAYRLD010000014.1, on the reverse strand, counting down.
TCCGGAGGGACCCTTCCAGTACTTCCAGAAACTGAGAACGAAGAATCCCCAGGGAATCGAACGCACCCGCCTTCGCCAGACACTCCAGACTTTTCTTGTCGACCGATTTCAGGTCGATATTTTCAAGAATGTGGTGGAAGTCCGTGTACGCACCCTCTTCCGACCGAACCTTAATGATGTGGTGAACGGCCTTGTCTCCCACATTCTTTACCGTCCCCAGACCTACCCGAATTTTCCCCTCTTCTACCGTAAAGTTGAACGAACTGAGGTTAATATCCGGAGGAAGAACCTCAATCTCCATCTGACGACATTCCTCGATGTATTCTGCCATCTTCTCGGCATTCCCCATCGTACAGGACATGAGCGCCGCCATGTATTGAAGAGGATAATTCGCCTTCAGATACGCCGTCTGGTAACAAAGGATGCCATACGCAGCAGAGTGGGATTTGTTAAACCCGTAACCACCAAAGAAAGCCATCAGGTCAAATACAGCGCGGGCCACTTCCCCCGAAACGTTCTGTTTTTCCGCACCCTCAATGAACATCTCTTTGAATTGGGCCAGAATCTCCGGCTTTTTCTTCCCCATCGCTTTCCGCAAGGCATCGCAATCCGACATCGGCAAACCAGCCATCTGGTTTGCAATGCGCATGACTTGCTCTTGATAAAGAATAACCCCGTGGGTTTCTTTCAAGATGGGTTCCAGCATCGGATGGAGGTACTTCACCTCTTCCTGCCCATGCTTGCACTTTACATAGGTCTCTACCATCCCCGACTGCAGAGGTCCCGGACGGAACATGGCGATGGAAGCGATCACCTCTTCAATCCGGTCAGGCTTCATCTGCTGGATCAATTCCCGCATTCCCCGTGAGGTTTCCAACTGGAAAACCCCTTTTACACGCCCCTTCGCGAGCATGTCGTAGGTCTTCTTGTCATCCAGAGGAATCTTATCGAGATCCATCGTGGGATCAATAAGTCGAACCGCACGACTCAACACACTTAACATTTCCAGACCAAGGACATCGATCTTCAACATCCCCAGTTTGGTGAGAATGTTCATGTCAAACTGGGTGATTTCATCAGAATCCATCACATACACAGGAACGAGCTCATCCAGAATTCGATCACTGATCACAATCCCACATGCATGCTTGGATGCGTGCCGATTCAACCCCTCCAACTTGAGAGAAATCTCCCAAAGTTCTTTCTTTTGAGGGTCCGAATCCACATCTTTTTGGATTTCAGGCTCCATCCGGATCGCATCGCGCAGGGTAATATCGAGAACCTGCGGAACCTTCTTGGCCAGGGCATCCACTTCTCCAAGAGGAACCCCCAAAGACCGTCCCACATCCCGAAGAACAGCACGAGCCTTCATCTTTCCAAAGGTAATAATCTGGGCGACCTTTTCCTGGCCATATTTGTCCCGGATATAGTCCATGACCTCCTGCCGGTCATCTCCAGCAAAGTCGAGATCGATATCCGGCATTTCCTTACGAGCGGGATTCAGAAACCGTTCAAAGATCAGGTCATATCGAAGAGGATCAATCGAGGTGATTCCGAGAAGATACCCTACGAGAGAACCTGCGGCCGATCCACGACCCGGACCGACTCGAATTCCGGCTTCACTTGCAAAGCGACGAAGATCCCAGACGATGAGGAAATAACCGGCAAAACCCATTCTCCCGATAACGCCAAGCTCAAAATCGAGGCGCTCCATGACATGCTTCGGGATGGGATCATCATATTTTTTCCGGGCCCCTTCCTCACACAGAGCCCGAACATAAGAATCTGCCGTATCATCTTTGGCCGGCAATTCAAATTTTGGGAGGTGAACCTCGTTAAAGAAGAGCTCTACGTTACACTTTTCTGCTATTTCGACCGTATTGCGAAGAGCTTCCGGATGCTCTGGAAAAAGAGCCTCCATCTCTTCGGGAGATTTTACGTAAAATTCAGGGGTGGCATACCGCATCCGACCTTCATCGGCAACCTGATTTCCGGAAGAAATGGCCAACAGAGCATCATGGGCACGCGCATCATCCTTGTTGAGGTAATGACAATTATTGGTGGCCACCATCTTGATCCCAAGACTTTTGGAGATCTCCATAGAGCCTTTTGCAATAACCTTCTCTTCTGAAATCCCATGATTGTAGATCTCGAGATAGTAATTCCCACTTCCCATGATATCTCGATAATCGGCAGCACACTTGAGAGCCTTGTCCATCTGGTCCGAAGTCAGTGCCCGCGCAATCTCAGAATGAGCACAACCCGACAAGGCAATAAGACCTTCTCGATACTCCGCAAGGACTTCCTTGTCAATTCGGGGTTTATGGTAGAACCCTTCCCGGTAACTGATCGAACTTAATTTAAGAAGGTTTCGATACCCTTTGTCATTTCGAGCCAGAAGGGTCAGATGATGACTGGGGTCCCGCATTCCAGGGGCTTCTTTCTTCTCATGAAGACTACCCGGGGCCACGAAGGCTTCCATTCCGAGAATAGGCTTCACGCCCGCAGAGAGCGCTGCTTGATAAAATTCGATCGCACCAAAAAGATTCCCATGGTCCGTTAACGAATACGCTCGCATCCCGAGGTGGCGAACTTTCTGAAGCGTATCCTGAATACGACAGGCGGATTGCAGCAGACTGTAGTCGCTATGGGCATGTAAATGAACAAATTCTGCCATCGTCGGGATTTTAGGGCCCCGGGAGAAAAGAGTCAATCAAAGGCGATAGAGATTAGTCCCCAGATCGAGCAAATTGGGTGTGATAGAGTTGCTGATAGACCGTTCCTTTGGCTAGCAGCTCCTCATGAGAGCCCGATTCGACGATCTCCCCCTCTCCGAGAACAAGAATTCGGTCGGCAGATTCAATTGTCGAAAGTCGGTGGGCAATGACAAAAGTGGTTCGTCCTTTCCGAACCCGATCGAGAGCCTCTTGAACATGAAATTCCGAGTTCGCGTCCAAAGCCGATGTCGCCTCGTCCAAGATAAGAAGGGGTGCTTTTTTTAGAAAAGCGCGGGCAATCGTCAACCTCTGTCGCTGACCGACAGAAAGAAGGGCTCCCCGGTCTCCGATAACCGTATTCAACCCATCGGGAAGATCCTGGATAAATTCCATCGCATTCGCCGCTTTGGCCGCGTCGAGAATCTCTTCCTCAGAAGCCCCTTCCAGTTCTCCATAAGCGATATTCGCCCGGACGGTATCGTTAAAGAGCACAACCTCCTGCGTCACCATCGCGATATTTTTCCGAAGATCTTCTAGGCTGAAGTCTCGAATATCTTCCCCATCTAGGATAATGGAACCGCTTTTTAGTTCATACAACCGCGAAAGCAGATGAACCATTGTGCTCTTCCCTCCACCAGATGAGCCGACCAAGGCCACCGTTTGTCCCGGTGCTACGGTAAAATTGAGATTCCGAAGGACCGGATCAGAATCTTCCCTATAGGCAAAGGTGACATCACGGAATTCGATTCGACCTTCGACTTTCCGGGAAGAGGAAACACCCCGATCGACTTCCGGCTCCTGGTCAATAAGGTCGAATATACTTTCCCCTGCAGCAATGCCCTGTTGCAGAGATCGATTCACACTGATCAACCTCTTGATGGGCTGTAAAAGAAGACCCATGGCGGTAAAGAAGGACGTAAAGGAACCAATGGTGAAATCCCCCTCCATCGTCTGTCCTACCGCAAAATAACTCGCAACCACGATGGCGATCACCGCCACTAATTGAACAAAGGGCTTCAATGCCGCATCGGTAACAGTCGCCTTCAACCCGAAAATACGCGCCCGATTCGCCGCCTTCTCAAAACGGGAAAGTTCACTTTTTTGAGCTCCATACAACTTCATAACCTTGCTGGAGAATATTGTCTCTCCCGCAGCATGCGTAATCTCCCCCATCGAATCCTGGAGAGATCGGCTCAATCTGCGGAGCCTCTTGTTTACGGAAGTCATCATCACAACAAGAACGGGTCCCGTGAGAATCACGATCAACGATAATTTCGGTTGGGTATAAAACATAAACCCAACAAGACCAAAGATACTGAGCGTATCCCGGACGAGAACAATGACCCCTTGAGACGTCGCGGCAGCAACCTGTTGCACATCAAAAGACAGTTTTGAAATCAGTTTTCCGGCGGGAATCCGGTCGTAGTAGGAAGCCGGAATCACCACCAGTTTCTCAAACATGCGGAGGCGGAGATCCATTACAATGCGCGAGGAGACCCAACCCAACCCAACATTCGATCCAAAAAAGCCAATTCCGCGGACAAGAAAGACTCCGACAAGCAACACGAGAGTCCAATGGACAGATTCGAGATCTTTTTCTCCAAAAGTTCCATCCATCATCGGCTTTGTCAGAGCCGCGAAGAAAGTCTCCGTCGCCGCTTGAAGCGCCATACAAATAATGGCGACAACAAAGATCATCCAATACGGCTTTACATACCCAAGAAGTCGAGAATAGGGATGCGGCTTCTTCATCTCTCCCTTTTCCTCAACTCCGTGCATAGAATCTCCACAGTGCGGTCCGTCGCTCCTCGCAACTCTTCTACCAATGCTTGCCCTTTCTGTCCCATCGATTTCCCGATCTCTTCCGAAGAGAGGACTCGATCAATTTTCTTCTCCATGTCGGTAGCATCTCGTACAAAATCGGCGCCGCCCCCCTCAACCAAAATTCCACCAACCTCAGCAAAGTTTTCAATCAGCGGACCGAAGAAGACCGGGCAACCGAGACCGGCAGGCTCAATCATATTCTGCCCCCCTCTCGGAACCAGACTCCCCCCGACAAACACAGCGGAAGCGATCGCATACGCTTTCTCTAGTTCTCCCATTGTATCCACGATGAGAACAGAATCCCCCAAGGAATTCCCCTCGGGAAGCAATGATTTCCGTTGAGGAACCAGACCAGACTTTCGCACCAGTTCTGATACTTCATCGGCACGATTTGGATACCGGGGAACAAGAATTAATACGAGTTGTTCCTGCTTTTTTCGTAGTTCTTCAAAGGCGCGAAGAACAATCGCCTCTTCCCCCGCATGCGTACTTCCCGCGACAAAGACGGGACGATCCTCGGAGAGCCCCAGAGCACCCCGAATGACGCCCATTTCCTCAGAGGAGACCAAAGGAGGCGCCGTATCAAATTTAAGAGACCCGGTAACATCGATCCGATCCAGAGGAACATCCAATTCATGGAATCGATTTTTATATTCTTCGGTCTGAACGCAGTAGTGCTGAATCTTTTCAAAGGGATGAAATAGCAACTTTCGAAAGGCACGATACCTTCGAAAAGATCGCTCTGAAATTCTTCCATTGGCGAGAAATACGGGAATATTCTTTCGCCACGCCTGCGAGAGGAAGTTGGGCCAAATTTCGACTTCCATCAGCAGGATCGCTTGAGGCCGAAGCCGACGGAAAAAGCGATTTACGGCAAAACTGAGATCTAGAGGAAAATAGTGGACCGGAATGTCTGGATACACCTTTCGGGCCATCTCCACCCCGGCAGGAGTCGTTGACGTCACAATGAAATCCCATCCTGGAAACGACTTTTCCAGGCCCGCAAAAAGCGTGCGGGAAGCCTTGATTTCCCCTACCGAAACCCCGTGAAGGATCATCAAGGGCTTTTTCGAGTCGCGCGAAGGAATCGATCCCAACCTCGACCTGAGGCTGCCCCAGGAACCCGGGGTCGAAATCACCTTATAAAGGAGATAGGGAAACCCCAAAAGAAGGGCCAGAAAATAGACGGTATTAATGAGGAAGGAATTCACCGGGGGATTGAATCAGACCTGCCGTATGGAGTCAAGAGCCCTCTAACTCGATTCCCGCCCCATCAGAGGGCGCCTCTCGAGCGCCACCATCCCCCCCAGAAGAAAGAGAGACAGCAAAATCATGAGAAAAAGAATCGCATCCCCATATTCGAGAAGTTCATAATTTCGAACGTGCCGGAACCAACGCCCCTTTTCTCCCCCCAGGATAAGCGTCAAAGAGATCGAATACAGGTTGTTGGTCACCGTATAAGCGGCAAATTTGATCGGCATCATGAAACTGACAACGACTTCCCAAAGAATCGACAGAATCAAGGCCATAGTTGCGGGACGACGAAATGCAAATCCGCAAAGGATGAAAAAGGCGAGGTGACAGGCCAACCCGATAGAAGCGGGGAGAGCATAGAGAAGCGCCAATTTCTGGAGGAAAAGAAAGTCTTCGGCCCCTCGCGTCACCGCGGAGATCACGCCCACCAAACAGAGACTCACCAGAGTAAGCAGAGAAAGCAATCCCCACGTCACAAGAAAGCGGGTGAACAGCACCCCCCATCGAGGAAGCAATCCCGAATAGAGGTACACCGAGGTCCCCTCCTCGATATCGGTAGAAGAGATCGATAATCCCTGCATAAGAGCGAGGAGGAGAAGGTAGAGCCCCAGAACCATCCGAAGAGAGATCGTATTCATGAGCCACTCGGCGTCGAAATCATGACGAGCCGTGAGCCCCGTCACCAGAGCAAGCAGCGGGGGTAACCAGATAAAGAGGGCGCTGCCCCATCCCCGCTTCCCACTAAAAAAAGAGCGGACAGAGAGGAGTGCAATCGCAGACAACGCTGGCAGAATCCTCATCATTTTTCTGTCAGGTATCGGAATACCGCCTCCAGGTTGTCATCAGGAGAGCAGACCTCATCGACAGAACAGCCGCTCTCTACCACAATTCCCGGAAGCTTTGTGTAAAAGAGGTCCGGCTTAGATGTTTTTACAAATAGACGCTTCCCCTCCAGATGAACATCTTCCACCTCCGGTTCTCGAACAAGAAAAGAGGCCAATTCGCGTGGTTGCGAAGTCCCGATGCGAATCAAATGCGGATGCCGATCGATCAACTTTCGAATCTCCCGTACATGACCCTCCGCCAAAAGCCTCCCTTGATGGAGAAGAACAATTCGAGGTGTAATCGCTTCGATCTCATGAAGCACGTGGCTGGAGATCAAAACACTCTTCCCTTCCTCAGAGAATTTCTTGATCAAAGAAACGAGTTCTCTCCGCACTAAGGGATCTGAGCCGACAAGGGGTTCATCCAGAACCAACAGGTCTGGATCATGCACGATCGCCTGAGCGAGTTTTAAGCGCTGCCGCATCCCGCGGCTATACGTAAAGATTCGCCTATCGGCCACATCCTCTAACTGAACCTTTTCCAAGGCGAAGGAGATCCTTTTTCGATCCCGAATCCCACGGATCCCCGCCATCATCCCAACAAAATCGCGACCCCGCATCCATTCGTAAAGACCATCATGTTCGGGGCAATAGCCAATTCGATCGGACAACGCACGAGATCGCCACGGATTCTCACCCAAGACCTCGATCGTCCCACTCGAGGGCGGCATAAGTCCCATTAGGATTCGAAGAAAGGTTGTCTTGCCTGCCCCATTGGGACCAAGAACCCCGGTAATCCCGGATGAAATGGAAAGAGAGACATCGTTGATCGCAATCACCTGTTGATACCAACAACTCAATTTTTTTGCCTCGAGGATCATTCCCGAACCTCCACTTGTCGGAGTCTCAAGCGAACGATCGTAAGACTGATGACCGTCACCCCGATCAAGATCAATGCAGGAACAAAGGGTCCCATCTCCAATAGGGACGACATGTCCGACCGCCCTTCGCCCATAAACGGAAGGGCCATTTTCGCCGGCCGATGTTCGTAAAAAGCTTCCCCAACCCGTGCCGTTAGATTCTGCCACCAGAGCAAACGACACCATTCCTGACCTACCGTACGCTCTAGTATAGAGGAAAAAACCCATGTGAGGAGATAGAACAGAACCCAGATCATCGCCGCAATATGAGGACGTTTCGTAAGCGAAGAACAGGCAAGAACAACCGAGGAGAAAGGAACAATAATGGTAAACGCATGCATCGTGATCGCAAACAAATCATGCAGCCTGCTCCCGAGGGAGATTTCCTCAGAAGACATCCCCCATTGCCCCAACCAAAGAATCACGGCTGGAAGAAGAGTCACTTGGAGGAAAAAAAGGATCAGCGTCGTAAACCGAGACAGGAGGTAGTCCCCCCGCGAAATCGCCTTGGAACAGATCATCAAGAGAGCATTATGTTGGAGATCTCTCGAAATCATCGTCGCTCCCACCGTGGCGGAGAGAATCATGAGGAGAAACCCAAAGAGTCCATGATTGAAAAACCAAGACCGATAGAGATTGTTCCCCAATACGAAAATAGGCGGGGTAGAACTCGAAGCAAATATATAGAGGAGAAAAAGCCATCCCAGGATCATCAAATACATCAACCCGATGACCACCAGATTGGCACGACGAGAAAACGGATATCCAAGACCGCTTACAATCAGAGCCCAAATTCGACTGATCCGGGACTGGAGACTCCCCGACCAGATTTCATACGACTGATCCTGAATGCCCATCAGGTTCGCACCACCTGCTCGGCAAAGAGTTCGTCGAGTCTTTTTCGAGGATGCGCGAGGTGACGAATTTGAACGCCCGAATCCAGCGCGGCCTGAAAGAGAACATTTGTACCCTCTTTTCCCTCGGGTACGGTCACCAGGAGAAGCCCCCCCGCCTTTTCCTCTGCGATCACTCCGCTCTTCTCAAGAAGAGCCCGAAAGGGAGCCTCCTCGCCATCGATCCGAAGTTCATAATGACAATTCCCCGCGGTCGAGATCAGGTTTTGAATCTGGTCTTGGATCACTTTACGGCCTTTGTCGAGAATCACGACTGAATCACAGACCGCTTCAACATCCGGAAGTATATGGGTCGAAAGAAGAACATGAATCCCCTTGCCGTGTGCCACCTCCCGAATAATCCCAAGCATCTCTTCGCGTGCATGTGGGTCGAGCCCGGAAGTAGGCTCGTCCAAAAGAAGAAGCTGCGGGTGGTGAACGAGGGCTTGTGCAAATTTCACCTTCTGCTTCATTCCGGAAGAATAGCCCTCTATATTCCGGTACCGCTCCTCCCCCATCCCGAGGTAATTCAGAACCATGTGTGTCCGTTGCATCGCCTCCCGTGAGGTCATCCCCACAAGGCGTCCGGCGAGCCGAACATAAGAAACCGCGGTCATTCCCGGAAGAAAGCTTTCATTCTCCGGCATATACCCAATCTTCTGTCGAATCTTGAGAGAGTGAGTCCGAACATCAAGACCGAAGAGAGCCGCGTCCCCTGATGTGGGAGAAAGAAATCCGAGAAGGATTTTGATCAGCGTCGATTTCCCAGCCCCATTGGGACCGAGAAGCCCAACCGCGCCCCCTTCCATCGTGAAGCTCAGATTCTCTAGAGCCTGGATATGCTCGTACTGTTTACAAAGCGAATTGACCTCGACCACCTGCATGACCGGACATCCTACCGTAGAGTTCCACCGCTTGCAAAGGCCTCAGGGGGGGCCTATACTTACTTTTAATGCTGGCCGATCAGACCCTTCGTGATTTCCTCGAACAAGTCGCCTCCCGGAATCCAACCCCCGGAGGAGGCAGTGTTTCCGCCATGGCCGGCTCCCTGGGAGCAGCCCTCGGCATCATGACGGCACGCTTTACGAAAGATTCCGCCGCCGAAGAAGCCTCTTCCCAACTCGAGAAGGAATTGACCGACTTTATCACACTCATCGATCAAGACGCTCTCGCGTACGGAAAAGTAAATACCGCGATGGAAATGCCCAAAGGAAATCCGGAAGAGAAAGCGATCCGAAAAGAGACTCTGCAGTCCGCCTTGAAAGAAGCTTCGGAAGTTCCCCTGCATGGGATGGATCTCGCCGTGAGAAGCCTTCGAACATTGGAAAAAGTATCGGAGGTCTGTAACCCCCACCTTGTTTCCGATCTCGGATCTTCTGCGCTCCTCCTTGAAGCGGGGCTCTTTGGCTGTAGTCTGAACGTTCGAATCAATGCGCAATCGATTAAAGATCTCGCTTTTGTAGAAAATCTCGCCCAAAAAGCGGGAGGGTTTCTTCAAGAAGGTGGCGCAATTCGGTCGAGAATAATGCAGAGAGTGGAGCAGACGTATGCAAAAAAATAGAGACCGAGAAGGAAAAAGACCCTTTGTCAGCGTCCTCTTTGATTGTTGCCATGTGTATCAGCGCATCTATTTAAATGCCTCTGGAAGAGCCTTTGTGGGATGGTGTCCAAAATGCTGCGGAAAAATCGAGGTCAGAGTCGACCCATGTGGATCAAAATCCCGCTTCTTTACAGCTTCCTAATTCTGCTCACTTCTTGTAGCGGTTCTCCGTCGAAAAGAGATTCGAAGGTAAATCCGATCGACCCGACCGTCGTTTTGCACTACGAAAAATCGTTCACAGAATATGTCGAGATCCTCCTTCTCCTCGGAAGTGAAAAGCGGGCCGACCGCGAAGAGGCGGCAAAAAGACTCGAACTCCTCTCTTTCGCATATTTCCCCGACGACCCGCAGTTGATCCGAGCGTTTCAGACAAGCACTCCCGCCGAATCCGAAGCCGCTCGAAAAGAATTGGTCCGACGAGGGCAGATGCTCGATGCGATTCGCGTCTTCACAGAACCGTACTCCCGTGTCGTCTGGAACCAGGCAAGAAAGAAAATCATCTCTCTGGGAGAAGACTCCCGCGCGTTTCTCGTCGATACCCTTTTGAGGCTTCTGATAAACGGAACCTATCGGAAAGTCTGGACCCAACTGCGCCACCAACTCGTGGAATGCGGGGGAATGGCATTGGAAACCACCGCCGAACTCGCGCGCATCAAAGCGGATAAAACACCCACGACCGCCATCTGGAAACAGGATGATCTCGTACAGCTCTTTATGGTAATGCTTTCCTTCGGAAGCCAAGGCAGACCCTTCCTCGAAAAATTATCGATTCACTCCAATTGGAATGTTCGGAAAGCACTCGCGAAAGCGATCGGGACCTCGCTCTCTGGGGACTATCTGGATCTCCTGGAAAAACTTCTTTCTCATGATAAGAACTGGCAGGTAAAAGCGGCCGCAGCAGAGTCTCTCGGACACTTCCGTTATCTTCGAGACCGAGTCGGAACTTTCCTTTTAAAAAGAATCCGGGAAGAAAAAGACAACTTTGTCCTGCACAAAGTGATCCTTGCCGTGGGTCGGGTGCATTACACAAAAGGAATTCCCCGTCTCGTCACGCTCCTCGAACATCCAAACCAGGAAACGGTCCAAGCCAGCATGGAAGCGCTCTATGACCTGACCGGAGAGAGACTCAACACTTCGATCGCGTGGCAGAAATGGTACCGGGATAAGTACCCAGCATGGGTACAGAAACAGAAAAGCCCATGAAACCGGTATCACGGGAAGAGATCGAAGAGATCGACCTTCGGGCTCAAAAAGAGTACGGCATCCCGGCGGATGTCTTGATGGAAACTGCCGGGAAAAGGGTTGCAGAAGAAGTCCTCGAAACGACCTCCGGCCCCGTTCTAGTCTTTACCGGAAAAGGGAACAACGGAGGGGACGGTTTTGTGGCGGCTCGATATCTTTGGGAAGCGGGAAGAGAAGTTCACATTCATACCCTCGCCCTTCCCACTCCCGATACACCGCCCGCTCGGAATCACGCACGCGTTGAAAATCTGTGTGGCCCCCTTTCCGACGAAGGGGTCATCGTCGATGCGATCTTCGGAACGGGCCTTCGCCGGGATGTCGAAGGGAAATACCGCGAGATCATTGAAGAGATTAACCGTCGGGATACAAAGGTCTTTGCCATCGATATCCCCTCGGGACTCGATGCGAACAGAGGAAAGCCACTCGGAGTTGCGGTCAAAGCCGATATAACCATCACAATGGGTCTCCCCAAAATCGGGTTTGCCCAAGCAACCGAATTCACAGGAAAGGTCATTGTCGCCGATATCGGATATCCTCTGGAACTGATCGGGCAATATCAGAAATGAAGGATGTTGCCATTATTGGTGCCGGAGCGGCGGGCCTCGCGACCGCCATCTTCACCGCAAGAAGAGATCCCACCCTCTCGATCCTCCTCCTCGATGGAGCGAAGAAAATTGGGGCGAAGATTCTTGTGAGCGGAGGGGGACGCTGTAATGTCACGAACGAGGTTGTCACCCCGGACGATTACAGTGGAGGAAGCCGGAATTCGATTCGTCGGGTACTCCACGCCTTCCCGGTCGAAGCGACGGTCGATTTCTTCCGAGAGATTGGGGTTCCTCTACACCGGGAAGACGAGGGGAAACTTTTTCCTAATTCAAACAAAGCGCGAAGCGTGCTGGATGCTCTCCTTGCCGAAGTGCGAAAACTCGGAATCGAACTCAAGACGGACCACCGGGTGGAGGAAATTGAGAAGAGGGAGGAGGGATTCGAGATCATCTCCTCTCAAGGAACATTCACGGCAAAGAAGCTTGTCCTTGCCACGGGAGGGAAAGCCCTTCCGAAATCAGGAAGTGACGGGATGGGATACCAAATGGCCAAAAAACTTGGGCATCAGATTGTCGATCCGATTCCGGCACTCGTCCCGCTTGTGCTGGAAGGTTCGTTCCATTCTGCTCTTTCGGGGATCGCGCACCCTGTCCGGCTTACCGTTCGTGCGAAAGGAGAGAAACCGGTCCAATCAGAACGGGCGATGCTCTGGACTCATTTTGGGATCAGCGGACCGGCCCCGATGGATTTATCGAGAGCGTGGCTACGACCAAAAAGTGAACGTCGATCCGTTACGATGACCGCGAATTTTCTCGAAAATAAAAATGCATCCGACCTCGAAGCCTGGTTCCTCGGGGAAGCGAAAAAGCACGCCACCGCCTCTGTCCAAAAAGCGCTCGCAAAAACACTACCGAGCAGGCTTGCCGGAGCGATCCTCACGCGGGAGAAGATTCCCGAAGATCGATCCTTTGCCCATCTCGGAAAAGAAGAGAGAAAAAGACTCGTCCGTGCCATCTGCGAATGGCCGGTTCCCGTTCTAAAAAGTCGAGGATACAACTTTGCCGAAGTGACGGCGGGAGGAGTACCCCTTTCGGAAATCGACCCCAAAACGATGACCTCTCGAACCTGTCCCGATCTCTATC
>CAYRLD010000013.1:0-14918 GCA_964424925.1 uncultured Planctomycetales bacterium | reverse complement strand
CTCATTCAGGGGGAACGAGGTACGGGGAAAGAGTTGGTTGCGCGTTTGATTCATTTCCACAGTGATCGAAGTGGTCAGCCTTTTGAGGCGGTGGAACTCGGTTCCCTTGCGAGTGATCAGATTGCGATGGAACTGTTTGGTCAGGAAAAAGGCCCTTCCGAGGTTCTTGTGGAGCATCCGGGACGGATCGAGATTGTACGGGGGGGGACCATCTTTCTTGATGGTATTGAGAAACTACCTCTGGAAAGGCAAGGAGCTCTTCTTGAGGTGATTCAAAAGGGGAATCTTCGTCGGGTTGGGGGCAGTGTCGATATCCCGGTTTCGGCGCGAGTTCTTGTCGGGACGACAGTGGACCTTTCAGAGCAGGTTCAAGCGGGTACTTTTTCGAAGGAACTCTTCGCACTGTTTTCTAATTTGACCCTGCATACACCTCCTCTTCGAGTTCGGGTTGCCGATATTCGTGTTCTGGCTCGTCACTTTGCGCTTCGCTTTTCACGGGAGATGGGAAAACGATTTCTTGGGTTTTCTCGGGAGGCGGAACTGCGGTTAGCCCAGCATGAATGGCCTGGGAATGTTCGAGAGTTGCGAAATCTAGTTGAAAGAGTGATCTCGGCATCGGATTCTTCCGAAATCGGATTGGACGAGCTTTCCCCATGGCTCCCACAAAGGTCCGACCTTCCTCGTTCCTAGGTCTTCCGTACGTTGACGGATAGTATGCGGGCACCTATAATCCGCCTTCGTGAGCGCAAAAATATGGGGTGATTACGAGGTCCATCTTGATAAGACTCTCGGGAAGGGTGGCATGGGTGCCGTCTATCGAGGGCGTCAGATCTCAGTGGATCGACCCGTTGCGATTAAGGTCCTTAAGCGGGACTTAACGAGTAGCCCCGATTTTGTCGGTCGCTTTCAACGGGAAGCCACACTTCTTGCCAAACTGGTTGACACTCATATCGTTCAGATCTTTGGGGCTGGGGAGGCCGAAGGTCAACATTTCTATGCGATGGAGTTTGTCGAGGGGGAAGATCTCGCCTCTCGTCTTCGTCGTGGGCATCAGTTTTCTCCTGATGAGATTCTTCATATTACCATTGGGACGGGGAAAGCCCTCGATGCGGCTTGGAAACAGAAGATTATTCACAGAGATATTAAACCCTCCAATATCATCGTTGCCGAGTCAGACCAGGTCGTTAAGGTTATGGATTTTGGTCTCGCAAAGAATCCAGAGAATGATTTGACGCAGACCGAGATGATCATGGGAACGGCGAAATACATGTCTCCGGAACAGGCGACCGGAGGGGAATGTGACATCCGAAGTGACCTGTATGCTCTCGGGGCGGTCATGTATGAACTGGGGACGGGGACGGCTCCTTTCGTCGGGGAAAGCGCCACGGCGGTAATTTACCAGCATGTTCATAAAGATCCTGTTCCCCCTCAGAAGTTGAACCCATCCCTGCCTCAATCGATGCAAGGGGTGATTCTGCGGTTACTCTCCAAATCTCCTGATGACCGGTATCAGGAGCCGATCGAATTGGTCAAGGATTGCCAGGCGATCTTGGAAGGGGTAACTCCAGACGAAAAGACGATCTTGTATGGAGAAATCGGAAAGACGCCTCCTTCTACCGTAGAGTCGGCAAAAACCGGTGATAAGACTTCTCTGGTTTCTGCTCAGTCGGGAGGGGGGAAAGGGAAGTGGATCGGACTTCTCCTCGCTGTTTTCCTTCTGGGTGGGGCGGGCGTCTGGTTTGGCCCCCAAATTATTTCTGCGATCATGGGCAAGGGAGATAAGGTCGAATTGGCACTGACGGAAGCCAAGGAGGCGGCCTCTTCGGGGGAATGGGATCGAGCGGTCCAGAAGTATACAGAAGCCCTCCGGTATCTTCCCGATGGAGATAAACGACGGAAAGAGATCGAAGGGTTACGAGATTCGGCAGGCTATCAGAGCACGATGTCGATGGCGGAGAAGTCGAAAGGAACCGGAAATCTTCAAGAGGCGCTCGAAAAATATGCAGAAGCGTTAAAGTGGTTGCCCGATGGGGATTCTCGGCTCGGAAAGGTCCAGCGACTCATTCTCGATACGAGAATCGAATTGGTCGAAAAATTTACGATTCAACGAAAGTGGAATCAGGTCATCCAGGAATGTGATGAACTGCACGCCTCCCTTTCGGAAGAAGATTCACGTCGTTCCAAGGTTTCCTCTCTTCGGGACCGTGCGAAGGGCGAACGGGCTCTTGTGAAAGCGGATGAAGGGTTTGAGGACCAGAAGTGGCCGGTTGCGATTCAGGAATATGCGGCGGCGATGCAACTCCTTCCCGAAGATCATCCTCGCTGGAAATCTCTTCCGGGAAGGATTTCAGTTTCTGAATATGAAGTCCATATTGGGGCCGCGTCCCGCGAGACGGATCTGGATCAGCGGATCATTCTCCTGGAACAAGCATCGAAAGTTTCGGGTTTGGAAGCGGATCGGAAGGATAATGCGGTAAAACTTCTCAGACGGGCCAGAGTAACTCGCGCGCTCGATCAGGCGAGTAAGCTTGAAATTGTGAAGGACTGGAGCGGGGTCGGAAAGGCTCTGCGCGAAGCGGCTCAATATGAAGATAGCAATACGAAAGTGGAAGAATACCGAAGCAAGGGCGGCTTTTATGTTGAATTTGGAAACCTTGTCCATTTGATGGCGAATCGGAAATGGAAAGAGGCGGAGAAGATGGTTCAGGCTCTTCTCTCGACTTCGGCCCATTATGGGAATACCGATGAACTTTCTCGTCGCGAAGGGGTGATTAAAGAGAACCTCGCGCGGCTTGTGGAAGAGGAAAAGACTCGTCTCCGTACGGAATTTTTGTTGCTCGTTGGGGATTCGATCCAGGAGTACGAGAAGGGGGCGTGGGCGGTTGCAAAAGAGAAGATTGTTGCTGCGGCACAGGCCGCTTATAAGCCGTACTGGGAATTAGCTAAGACGGAATTCAAAGAGCCGTTTTCTGCGTTGGAAGCCCGAATTAAAAGAGCGGGGACTCCTCCCGAAGGGATGGTATATGTTCCTTCCCGAAAATATCAGGTGGGAAAAAATGGAGCGGGGGTTTCCGGCCCGGCCTATGCCGTGGATCTAAAGGAATTCTATATTGATGAACGGGAAGTATCGGTTTCTTCCTATAAGAAATTTTTAACCAGGGTGAAATTGCTCGGTGTTGCCTGGAAATGTACACCGGATTGTCCCTGTGGAAACGATGTAACGAATCATATTCCCTACAAGTGGGATGATCAGTTGAAAACACCCGCGGCCGCTGTGAAGGGGACCAGTTGGTGGGACGCGAGCGCGTATATGAAATGGCGCTCAAAAGATGTGGGGAATTTGGTTCGGCTTCCAACGGAGCAAGAGATGGAGGTCGCTTCTTCTTGGGATCTTTCCAAAAATGAGAAGAGGGTTTACCCGTGGGGAAATAAGTTTGGTACCGGGAAAGGGGTAAGCTTTCTCCGACTCACCGGATTGGATAATCGGCTTCTGGAATGGACTTCAAGTGAGTGGGTCCCTTATCCCGGATTTGCCGGGGTTTTCCCTCGCGAAGGGAAAGGGGATTTCGTTTTGCGGGGCGGGTATAAACTCGATCCGAAAACGGACTTGAAGACCTGGGTTCGTCGGGGTGACCGTCGTCGACAACAAGGGCGCAATTATGGGTTCCGTTGTGTTCGAGCGATAGAGTAGTATTGGTTCCGGGTGGTTCAGATTTTCTGTCTATAGGGAGACGTTCAGATGAAACGAAATGTATGGGTCGCCGTTCTCGGCGGAGTCCTGGTCGCATCAGTAGGCTGTGGGGGCGGAGATGAAAATCTCAAGCAGGATGTATCCCGCTTGCAGGCGGAAGTTTCCAGTCTTCAATCCAAGGTCGATAGCTCTTCTCGTGATCTTGCGGACAAGATCAAGGATGAGCGGGTCGATCGGATTGAGCAGATCGGGAAGGTGAGTGGCATTGGGGCTGAGATGCTGAAGACCTACCAGCAGATGAAGAATCAAATGGAAGATCTTCAGAAGCTCAAGGCGGCGATCGAAAAAACGGTCGCGGGCATTGATGCGAAAGTAACACGGGCGAATAAAGATCTTCTCTCGGTCCTTGAGAACGAAGCGAAACTTCACGAAGATCGTCTTTCGGTCATGAAGGAAACGATCGAAGACCTCAAAAAGGACTAACGTGGAGGCTCGTCCCAGCCGGCCGCCGGACGCGTACGATTCGTTACGCGTCCTCGGTGTCGTATTCCTTTGCATCTCCGGTCTCTGGATGTTGCTGGCAAAGTACCGGCCCGGGCTTGGCGTTTCGGTTCTGTCGATTGAGGGACTCTTTTTTGCGGTTCCGGTTCTCTATGCACTTTGCTTTCGACTTCCTTTGGTCTCTTCGTTTGCTTTCCGGCTGCCTTCTTTCCGGAACCTCTTCTTCGTTGCGTTGGCGTCGATCTCTTCTATGTGGCTCTTAAATGGTCTGACCATCGTTCAAGATTATCTTCTTCACTTGGTGGGTCTGGAGTCTTATGCGCGGGATACGCTCAATCAACTTCAGAAACCGGTCCTTGAGGTTCTTTCCCGGGGCCCGGTTCTCGCTTTCCTGATGCTCAGTTTTCTTCCCGGGCTCTGTGAAGAGGTTCTTTTCCGGGGGGTTGTCTTCCGGGGCTTTCAGAAGAGTTTTTCGCCGGCGATAGCGCTCTTTGTCACCGCCATTCTTTTCGCTCTGATGCATGTAGAGTGGATGAAAATGATCCCGATGTTTTTCTTGGGACTCTTTTTCGGGTCTTTGGTCCTCTTTTCCCGCAGTATCTGGGCGGGGATTCTGGCTCATATGGCGAACAACGGTGCGGTCCTGCTTGTAGCTTCCCTTGAGTCTCCCTCCACAATCGCCCTTCAGGCTCCCTGGTGGCTCTATCCTCTTGCCGGAGGGCTCTTTCTCTTCTCGATGATTTCCTTGTACCGGGATTACCGGCGTGGGGAACCTCCTGCTCTACAAGGCCTCTCGAACGAAGGTCCGGAATCTTAAGCCGATTTCTCGTCGGCTGAGGAATCGGTCTGTTCCGGAGGTAGGTCGGTCTTTTCGGTGTAAAAGTCTGGAGTGGGCGGGAGTGGGGAAGGCTCTGTGTAGGGAACTTCCCCAGAGAGAACTCTCTTCAATTCTTCCAATCTGCGTTCCCCGGTAGTCAATTCCAGATCAATGACGCCGATCTGGCGCTCTTTGATTCGCATCTCTTCTTCGAGTTGTCGTTTTCGTTGTCGAAGAGACTTATCTTTTTTCGTCAGTTCCTCTATCTCTACATCCGCTTTGAGTCGATAGATGCGCTGCTGTTTGCGGCGGATCGAGTCCCGGATCGAAACGATGGCGTCAAATTTCGTGGCGAGCGTGGAATCGGGAATCTCATTGCGAAGGTCCCGCTCCATGTAAAGCTGGCCCGCCCAGCAATACATCACCTGAAGTTCCCGCCGTACATCTTCAATTCGTTTTTCGAATTCCTGGATCTTATCGTCGCCGTATTCCTCGATTCCATATTGGAGTAGTTGTGTGGATACTTTCTCGAGTTCGTTTCGTGTTTCCTTGTCTTCTTCCGAAATACGCTTCGATTCCCGCTTTTTGTCCGCATCGAGGTCAAAGATCGTCCGAAGATCCCCTGAGGTGTGCTGTACGAAATCGCTCTCTACAACACGTCGGCCGACCTCTTCCAACGTCCGTATTTTTTCTTTTTCCGCTTTACTCAGATTGCTTCGGACCGAGAATTTCTTCCCCTTGTATTTGAATAGTTTCTCGAAGAATCCCTTATCTTTCTCCTGTTCCCCGAGATCTTTGAGCTCTCCGTGTAGCCGATCCATATCCGCATCGAGACGGAGAAGTTCTTCGAACATGGTTCGATAGGGGGCTTGATTTTCAATTCCTTTGAAGACGGTGTACGAAGCCGCTCCCAGTTCGACAAAGCGAGTTTCTCGATCTTTTTGAAGATCATTGAGCCGTTTTTTGTTCTCTTCGAGCTGACTAGAGAGCTCTTTCTTTCTCTGTAGGGCAAGTTGAATGATATTGATGTCTTCTTGGTAGTTTTCGATGCTTCTGCGGAGAGAGTCGATATTGTTGAGGTATTTCAGGCATTCTTCGTTCTGGATGGGGTGCCGATCGAGTTCGGTGATTCTTTTGCCGATCAGAATGCACTCTGCCGTGATTTTCTCATCATTTGCGGCGATATCCGCTTCGTTCTGGTTGATCTCGTTTTTTCGTGAATCCATTGCAGGAAAACCCCATTTCTGAGCCGTCTAGGGATTGTTACTCTAGTTTACACATTTATTTGACAGTTGTAAATTATGAACGTAGAATTCGACTCCAGAGGAAAGAAGGGGAATTTTAGGGTATATCTGGCCAAATGGGTCAGATTGGGCCGACGCTGGGTCTCTGCAAGGAATCGGGATGGCCGTGTCTCCTCACGAGAAGTATTACAGTTCTCTTTCTGCAGACGAGCAGATGCTGGTCACGCTCCGGGACGAGTTATACGACGGATCCTGGGACCGGATGCTCGGGGATCTTCGCGACCGTCTTACCGGAAAACCGTACATCTTCAAACTTGTCAATCGAATTCAAGACGACATTTCTCGCATCGAAAAAATCAACTCTTACGAGGCCAAGCACAAGATCAACTTGGCAGATTTTCGATCCAAAAAGGGGTAAACATGAACCGCCTTCCAATCCTTGCGCTCCTTCTCTTTTTCATCTCTTGCTCTTCCGCGCCGGATACCACGATGAGTCTATACGATGGATCGGATGTCGCGGTTTCCTTCCAGGATCCGGGAGCGAAGACTCTTCAGGATGAAATTTCTCGGCTTCCGTTTAAGCATGTAGAGTGGGAATTTAAATTCAATGATGTCGAGATCCGCCGAATGACCGTGGCGGGGGACCATCTTTACATCGAAACCAATACGAATCAGCTTATTGCTGTCGATCGCTTTATCGGAGAGGTGAAGTGGATCTATCATGTGGACAGTAATCGTCCTCTCGATTTCCCCCCTGTCGTTGCTCAGGGTGTTCCAGAAGCAATTGGAGTTCTGGAAAAAGACCTTCTTCGGATTAACCGAGCCATTGATGATACGGTTCGTGTGAAGGGGCCGGGCGAAGAAGTCAAAAATCTTCAAAAAGAGCGAGCAGAGAAGCGCGAAAAGCTGAAAGTTTCCCGGTTTGGTGACAATGTGTACTTTCTTTCTCAGCAGGTGATGTACTGCCTAGACCGTATCTCGGGAACTCTTCGTTGGACTCGTCGGATGGAGTTCGTTCCGAGTGCCCAACCGACAGCGACGCAGTTCTATGTTTTTGTTTCAGCCGCGAATAAAGCCCGTGTGTATGTTCTTAACGTGAAAAAACGGGGATCGGTCGCGGAGTATTTCCGGGCCGACATCGATTCTCCACAAAATCAGATTACGGCTCGGCCTGCTTTTGAGGATCCGGTCCTCTACTTTGTTTCGCATGATGGCAAAGTCTATTTCTATTCCGTTTCGGATCGAGAAGGGAGTTCTCCTCTTGAAACGCAGGGGCCTATTCGGGCCAATCCCGTTCTCTTCAAAACCACCGAACCATCTGGTTCTAAAGGGGAGGCCCGGGAAAAGAAAATTCTTTTTGTCGGGAGTAGTGATAACGCTTTTTACGCCGTTGATGGTGCGAGTGGTCAGTTGGACTGGAAGTATGAATGTGGCGCTCCCATCTTTGATCCTGCTGTCGCGGTAGGAAATACCGTTTATGTGAAATCGGAGGGGGGAGCTCTCTTCGCCTTTGACATCTTTCCGGTTCATTTGCGTGCGGATGGTTCGGTGATGGGGGCCAAGCGCAATGGGAGCCTTCGATGGAAGCTTCCGCTAGGCGAGCGATTCCTGATGAAAGGGGAGGACTATGTGTATGTTCTCGGACCGAATCAGGAGATCTATGCCATCAAGGAGCTATCGGGACATATTGTAGGGCGGTATCCGACGAATCGAATTCATATGTTTGTCACGAACACCGCCGATGACCTGTTCTATTGTGCCAATAGCAGCGGGTACATTTATGCCTTACGGGAGTCCTCAGAGCGATTCTAATTCGCATCCAGACGCAATCTTCCTGAATGGAAACATCTACACCCTTACCTCCTCTCGGGTCGAGGCTTTGGCGGTTCGAGAAGGGAACCTCATTGCGGCGGGGTCGACTCGTGACATTTCCAAACTGGCTTCTAGAGAGACGGAATGTATTGATCTAGGAGGACAGGCGGTCACCCCCGGTCTGATGGATAGTCATGGCCACATGACCTCCCTGGGACGCCTTCTTACTGGAAAAATAGATCTCTCTTCCACGAAGAGTTTTCAGGACCTTCTCTCCGCCGTACGTGCTCAGATTGAGAAACGTGCCGAGGGGGAGTGGATTTTCGGAGGAAGATGGGATCAAACGAATTGGGGGGATGACCTATTTCCTCCACATCATCAATTGAGCTCCCTTTCACCCAATCATCCTGTATTTTTACATAGAAGGGATGGGCATGCTGTTCTGGTGAATCAGAAAGCGATGGATTTGGCGGGAATCGATCTAGATTCGAAATCTCCACAAGGGGGAGAGATTCTCCGGGATTCAAACGGAGAGTTGACCGGAATTTTCGTCGATAACGCGATGTCTCTTTTTGATCCGGTTTTACCGGCCCCCCAGAAGATTCGTATGGAGATTCTTGCCGCGCAGGAGCACTGCCTCTCTCTTGGATTAACTGGGGTTCATGATGCCGGGATTGATCCCGCGGAGGTTGATGTCTACGAGACTCTGGAGAAGGACAGGGATCTTCACCTGCGAATTTATGGCATGCTGTTCATGAAACCCGGCTGCGAATCGATTCTACGAGAGCGAACTCCCAAGGAAGGCGACCGCTTTAGTCTTCGGGCGATTAAGATTCTTCTCGATGGGGCTCTTGGATCTCGGGGCGCTTGGTTAAAGGCGGACTATTCGGATTCAGTTGGAAGCCATGGATTTCCTCTTCATGATATGTCTACGTTGGGGGCTTGGGTTCACCTTGCGGCGGAGAAGGGGTGGCAGGTCTGTACGCATGCCATTGGGGATCGTGCTGTCGGGGAAACACTCGATGCTTATGAACATGTCCGGGGGGAGCGGCCCCGAATTGAGCATGCCCAGATGATCGGTCAGGACGATCTCTCCCGATTTTCTCGGTTGGGTGTTATCGCTTCTGTTCAACCGGTTCATGCGACGAGTGATATGAGATGGGTGGAGGAACGTCTGGGGCGGGGACGTCTTCGCGGCGCTTATGCCTGGAGGTCTCTCCTGCGGGAGGGGGTGGCTCTTGCTGGTGGCAGTGACTTCCCGGTAGAGCCTGCCGATCCCTGGAAAGGGATCTACGCTGCGGTTACCCGGCAAGATTCTCACGGAATGCCTGTCGGGGGGTGGATTCCGGAAGAAAAACTAACCCGCGAGGAGGCGTTGCATGCGTTTACTGTAGGCGCGGCGTATGCTTCTTTTGAAGAGCATCGAAAGGGGACTCTTGTTCCGGGGAAATTTGCCGACTTTGTCGTCTGGTCGGCAGACCCTATGACGTGTTCGGACGAAGCTCTTCTTGAGATTCGTGCGGAGCGCACGGTGATCGGTGGCAAGTCGGTCTACCAGCGATCCTGATCGAGATCGTCCGTTTTTCGGATCTTGGCCCCTATTTGGTCCGAAGTGGTGTACCATTACGGTATGAGGAAGATGGCCGTATATCTGTGTGGGTTCTCATTTCTATTCTTTTTGACCTCTGCGGTGTTTGCAGATGAAGTTCGTCTGCAGAACGGACGCGTACTTGTCGGCATTGTTCAGGATCGTCCTCTCGATGCGACGTGTATTCGACTTGAGGTCGGAGGGAGAGTCCTTTCTCTTCTGCGGACAGAGGTTCTCTCCATCAAGCGGGGACGAACCCCTCTCCATGATTATTACCAACTCGAAGAGAGCCTAAAGGGGAGTGAGAACCCGGACGACTACCTCACGCTTTTCGATTTTGCACAACAGCATCGTTTTTACCGTTTTGGGAAACCTTTGATGCAGAAGGTCCTTTCCCTCGATACGGAGAATAGAAGAGCGAGAAGATATCTCGGTTATCGTACATTCCAGGGGAAGTGGATGTCCCGCAGTCAGATCCAGAAGTCGGTCGGAATGGTTGAGGTCAACGGAATCTGGATGACGACGGCTGAGAGGGCCCTTTTGAAATCCAAAAAGCTTACGTCGGAACTGAAAAAGGCGGATCGGGATCTACAAAAAGAAAAGAAGCGCGTTCTTCGCTCTGTCGTCCGGGAATATTCAGACGCCCCCGGTGTCATCAAAGTTTCGGGTGGAATTTTTCATCGTCCGAGTTGGTTCTGGCCCTACTACTTCCGTCCTGATCGGGTTCTTCCTGGACGAGGAAGATTTCCGGTTGGCTTTTACGATGCTTCTCCCACCCTCGACATTCTTGAGTTCTCGGGGGTGGTTCTTCCAAGAAGAACCCCTTAAGAGGTTTTTCCGACCTCTTCCGCATTCCAGCGAACGATCGGTTTCTTGGAGGCCCGGACTTCATCGAGCCTTTTTACGGACATGGTGTGGGGGGCTTTCTTTACCATTTCCGGATTCTCTTTGCATTCCTGTGCAATGGAAATCATGACATCCGAGAAGCGGTCGAGGATTGATTTTCGTTCTGTTTCGGTTGGCTCAATCATGAGACATTCCGGAACGGTGAGCGGAAAGTAAATCGTAGGAGGGTGAACTCCATAATCGAGGAGTCGTTTTGCGATATCGAGGGTCCGAACTCCCTGCTTTTTCTGCCGGTTCCCCGAGGCAACGAACTCATGCATGCAAATACGGTCGAAGGGCATCTGGAAATGATTCCGGAGTTTCACGCGGACGTAATTTGCATTGAGGACCGCATGGGAAGAGATGTCCCGAAGGCCTTGCGCGCCATACCGGCGGATAAAAGCATATGCGCGGATATGCATGCCGATATTTCCCCAGAAACTTTTCATCATTCCGATCGATTCTCCATGGGAATGATCTAGTTTCAACGTTCCCTCCTCCTCCAGGATACGGGGGAAGGGGAGATACGGTTCTAAGTGTTCTTTACAGGCAACCGGACCCGATCCGGGACCTCCCCCTCCGTGAGGCGTGGAGAAGGTCTTGTGGAGGTTATAGTGCATCACATCAATGCCGAAATCTCCGGGCCGGGTTCGGCCTAGGATGGCATTCATGTTGGCCCCATCCATATACATCTGTCCGCCCGCATCATGGATCAGCTTGCTGATCTCGACAATATTCTGTTCAAAAAGGCCTAGAGTGGAGGGGTTTGTAATCATCATGGCGGCCGTTTTGTCAGAGATCTTCTTTTTGAGATCTTCGAGATTGACGCCCCCATCGGCATTCGATTTTACGGTGATCGTCCGGTATCCACAAAACGTGCAACTTGCGGGATTGGTTCCATGGGCACTATCCGGAATAAGAACTTCGTTCCGATGAGAGTCTCCATTCTTTTTGTGGTACGCCTTGATCAAAAGAAGTCCGGTTAATTCCCCTTGAGCTCCTGCAGCCGGTTGAAGGCTTACCGCTTCCATTCCCGCAATCTCAGCCAGATAACGTTCCAGTTCCTTCATGACCCGAAGAATTCCCTGGGTGGTTCCGTCGGGCTGAAATGGATGCAAGTCTGCAAAGCCGGGAAGGGCGGATACCTTCTCGTTTACTCTCGGATTGTATTTCATGGTGCACGACCCGAGGGGGTAGAAGTTGGTATCGATCGAGAAGGTGTTCTGAGAGAGTTCGGTAAAGTGACGGATGACTTCTAGCTCCCCTACTTCCGGAAGCTGGGGGGGTGTTTTTCGGAGGAGGTTTTGTGGGATCCAATTCGAAACCTCTTTCGTAGCGTCTGCTTTTGGCAGGTACGTTTCGCTGGTTCCCTTTGAACTTCGATCAAAAATCAGTGTCATCCTACGATCTCCTTGAGGGCGGAGGCAAACTGATCGATCTCCTCGGGCGAATTTTGTTCTGTGCAGCAGATCAACATCATATTGCGGTGGTCGCCATAGCTTTGTATGAGGTCATATCCACCTTGGATCCCTCTTTTTAGGAGTTGCTCATTAATTTCGGATATGGGTTTTGATAATTCGACCACAAACTCATGAAAGAAGGGGGACGTGTATACAATTCGTCCCGGGACTTTTTCGGAAAGGTCGTGGGCCCGTTGAACGCAGAGGGAGGCTACATTTTTTAGGCCGGCAGGACCCATGGCGGTCATATAGATGGTCGCGCGAAGTGCCATAAGGGCCTGATTTGTACAGATATTGGAAGTCGCCTTTTCTCGACGAATGTGCTGTTCTCGAGTCTGGAGCGTCAGAACGAAGCCCGGCTTTCCGGCACTGTCGAGTGTCTCTCCTACCAATCTTCCTGGAATCTGTCGAAGTCTCTCCTTCCGAGAGGCGAGAAATCCCGCCCATGGCCCTCCGAAAGAGAGGGGAATCCCCAGAGGTTGAGCATCCCCTACGGCGATATCAAAACCACACTCTCCCGGGGACTGAAGGAGTCCCAGAGCGATCGGGTTGACCGCCGCAATTGCCAATGCTCCTTCTGCATGAGCCCCTTCTGCAATTTGGGCCATATCTTCGAGCGTTCCGAAAAAGTTTGGATTCTGGACGAGAACGGCGGCCGCATTCTTTGCCACTTCCCGGATCATGTCGACTGGAGTTTTCCCATTTACGTGTGCAATCTCTAGGATCCGAATATCGCGATGCTGAAACTGGGTCCGGAGAACTTCTCGGTAGTGCGGGTGAAGTGTTCCGCTGACGGCAAGAACGTTTCTTCCCGTAGCCTGGATCGCCATTCCCGCCGCCTCCGCAAGAGCGGTCGCTGCGTCGTAATGGGAGGCGTTGGCCGCTTCCATCCCGGTCAGTTCACAGATCATGGTTTGGAATTCGAAAATATGTTGCAGTGTCCCCTGGCTCGCTTCTGCCTGATAGGGAGTATAGGCCGTTAAAAACTCCCCTCGGTTCTGGAGGGCGTCCACGACCGAAGGAGTGAAATGGTTGTACGCTCCGGCTCCCAAGAAAGAGGAAAAGTCTTGGGCGGAGTGGTTTTGTCCTGCAAGTCGGGACATATGATCTAAGAGACCCATTTCCGAGAGGGCTTCTGGAAGGTCCAAGAGCGTCTTGCGCTGAACCCCTTCCGGGATATCCTTGAAAAGGTTATCTATATTTTCGACCCCGATGGTGGAAAGCATTTCCTTCACATCACCCGGAGTGTTCTGTATGTAGCTCATGGTTTTATAGAATCCAACAGCAGGAGGGGGAAACCAAATTCAGAGAGACAGGGGGACGCTTACTCGTTGTCCTTTTCTGTCTCATCCTCTTCATCCTCATCTTGTTCGAGGGTGCCAAGGAAATCGGTATATTCCTTCTGGCTCATCAGCGCATCAAGCTCGGTTGGTTCCTCATGTTTAATTTTGAGAAGCCACCCGTCTTCGAAGGCATTTTCTTTGAGAATTTCTACGTCGCTTTCCACATCGTGGTTTACCTCGGTTACCGTCCCGCCCACGGGGGCAACAAGGTCTGCCACGGTTTTGACAGATTCAATCTCTCCGAAGGGAGTCCCCTGTTCAAGAGCCTCTCCCACTTTGGGTAATTCGATATGCACGAGATCGCTTAGCTGTTTTATGGCAAAGTCGGTCAGACCAATGGTGGCTTCCCGCTTTTTTGCAAGAATCCGAACCCATTCGTGTGTTTCTGAGTATTTCAAATCTTCTGGTAACATGTGCGCTCCCCACTAATTTTGATGCCATAAAATACCCGGGAAAAATGGAGTGTCAAGAAATTCAGTGTGAGGGATTTTGGGTGCATTGACCCCCATTTGACCGGTGGTATAATCACTCTTGAAAAGGGGGGATGAAATGGCAAAGCGTATTCTGGTCGTAGAAGATGCTGAGGGGATCCGAGAACTGATTTCGTTCACCCTTCGAAATCGAGGGTACGAAGTGGAAGAGGCTTCCAATGGGGGGGAGGGCTGGTCGCTCCTAGAAAAGGGACAATTTGACCTTGTCCTTCTTGATGCGATGATGCCCTTGAAAAGTGGTTTTGAGATCTGTAGCGATCTCAAGTCCGATCCGGGCCGTCGTAATGTGAAGGTGTTGATTATGACGGCGATTACACGGGACACAGGAAAGAGTGATCTCTATTGGAAAGAG
This sequence comes from uncultured Planctomycetales bacterium, assembly GCA_964424925.1. Taxonomy (GTDB): domain Bacteria; phylum Planctomycetota; class MHYJ01; order MHYJ01; family JACPRB01; genus CAYRLD01. The sequence continues at coordinate 734 of CAYRLD010000013.1, read as the reverse complement.
AAGTCCCGCGCGGATGCGTTCCTTTCTAAACCGTTCAAGCCACAAGAGTTGGTCAATCTGGTCGAAGATTTGTTAGCACCAGAAGGCGAAGAGGAAAATTAGCTGGGGGAGGAGTCGCTGCTCTCCTCTATTTTCTCTTCTTGCATCTCGATGAATTTTCCGATCGCTCTGTATTTCTGATATCTCTTCTCGAGAAGTTCGTCTCCCGAGAGAGGAATCAGTTCTTTCAGGTTACGAATAATCGCCTCTTTCAGGTTTGCGGCCGCCTCCGGATGGTTGCGATGAGCGCCCCCTAAAGGTTCCTCAATAATCTCATCGATGATTTCCAGTTTTTTCAATTCCTTTGGAGTTAAGCGAAGAAGCTCTGCCGCGAGGGGAGCTCTTGCCGCGTCCCGCCAGAGAATGATGGCGCACCCTTCGGGGGAAATAACGGACAAGTAAGAATTTTCCATGGTGAGGATCCGGTCTGCGACCGAGATTCCGAGGGCGCCTCCCGAACCTCCCTCTCCAACAACAATTGAGAGGATGGGGGTGCGAAGACGGGACATCTCGAAAAGGTTGCGAGCGATGGTCTGTGCTTGCCCTCTCTCTTCGGCCCCAATGCCCGGGAAGGCCCCGGGGGTATTGACAAGGGTGAGGATGGGAAGCCCAAATTTTTCTGCGAGCCGCATCTTTTCCATTGCCTTGCGGTATCCCTCCGGATTGGGGTATCCGAAGTTGGTCGCCATTCTTTC
>CAYRLD010000012.1:0-15319 GCA_964424925.1 uncultured Planctomycetales bacterium | reverse complement strand
CTCAAGGCCAAGACACGGGTTCGAGTCCCGTTGGGGGTACCATTTCCTCCCCCAATTATATTTCCGATTTCCGCAAACATTCCGGCTCAAATCGCTGTATTATTAAGTAAGCGGTTTCTACATATTCGGGAGGATGTCATGTCATCAAAAATTGTTCTCGGCTTAGCCGGGCTGTTTCTCCTTGCTGGTAGCGCCTCGGCACAGATTAAAGGAGGAAAGGTTCCGTGGAATCATGATCCTCAGGCGGGAATGGTAGAGGCGAAGAAAAAAGGCCTTCCGATGATGCTCTACTTCACAAGCAAGGGCTGAGGCCCCTGCACGGCTTTAGAGAACGGTGCGTTCTCTGATGATTCTGTGGTGGAAGCCTCAAAGAAAATAATGCCGATCCTGGTTGATTGTGACTGGGGAAGGAAAAACAAGGATGTCAGTACCCAATACAAGGTTCGTGGCTACCCGACGGTGATCTTTACCGATTCAGAAGGAAAGGAAGTCGAGCGGCTTCGGGGACGATCTGGCTCTGCTGTAGCCGGACAGATCAGTAGTGTGGCTGAAAAATATACGAAGGCGGCAGCGTGGGCCGAATATAACGAGGGGACTTTTGGCGAAGCAGCCGAGGCGAAGAAACCTCTCCTGGTCTTCTTTACAGATGGAAAACGAAAGTCTCTCGCGCAAGAAGATGTTTTCATTGATCCGAGGCTCGAAAAGGCGCTCGAATCGTTTTTTCTGGTTCGGCACGAGATTTCAAAAGAGTGTGATATTTGCAAAGGGAACCGGGTTCGGCAGGGGCCGGCGATCTATTTCATGGATCCCCTTGCAGAAAATCCGGCAAAAAAGCCTCTCTACAAGGTGACCTCGTATAAGAGTGCGAAAAGCCTGGAGGGTCTTTTAAAGATGTCATTCAAACGGTGGGAAAAGGCGCTGAAAAAGCACGAAGAGTAGGAAGGGTTATTTTCGAAAGCGCCGTCGTGCTCCACGAAGAAGTCGGGAAGATCGACGCAGTTGGGGTCGATTTCCCGTTTTGGTTCCCCGCGGTGCATTTAAGCCTTCCGGAAGGCCTCCCTGTGCGGTCGCTTCCAGGTCGGCGAGCAATTCATGCGGCATCTGATAACGATCTTCTCTCGCTTTCTGCATTCCTTTGACAACAATCCAGTCGACCGCTTGGGACACGAGCGGGTTTCTTTGTCGGGGAGGGGTTACCGGTTCTGTTAAATGCCGGGCGATCACTCCAGCTGCGTTGTCTCCGTGGAAGGCGACCTGTCCGACCACCATGTGATAGAAGGTGGCACAGAGAGAATAAATATCGCTCCGGGTATCGACGAGCAGTTCTCCTCGTGCTTGCTCCGGTGAAATATAGTACGGGGTTCCCATGGCGGTTCCCTTTTTGGTGCCGCTCGGTTCCTCCTTGCTCTGGATCTTGGCAAGTCCCAGGTCACACAATTTCGCTGTGCCGTCCCGAGTGAGCATAATATTGTCCGGTTTGATGTCACGGTGGAGAATGCCGTGGAGGAAAGCATGGTTCAGGGCGCTACAGATCTGGGCCATAATATTGAGAGCCCGTTTTTCGTCTAGCGCCCCCCCTCTGCGAAGAAGTTCCCCTACCGTCGGGCCATCGACATATTCCATCGCGAAGTAATGGATGTTGTCGATGCGGCCCACATCGATTCCTTGGATAATATTCGGATGGTTTAGCTTTGCGACCGCGCGCGCTTCCGAAAGGAATCGTTCGCGGAAGTCTTCATTTCGGGCGTGTTTCCGAGAGAGTATTTTAATCGCGACAATCCGGTCCATCGAGATCTGGTGTGCCTTGTAGATAGAGCCCATCGACCCTCGGCCGATTTTTTTTATCAGCTTGTATCCCGGGATTGTTGTCGGGAGTGTTGTTTTGTTCCCTTGTTGTTCAACGATCTCTTCGAGTTGTTTTTCGTTGAGATACCCTTTGACCAGCATGATATCGCCGAGTCGTCTGGGGGGGCTTCCCAACTTCTTCATCTCTTGCTGCAGATTCAGACATTCATCCACTTGTTCAAGAGTGGTGTACCCCAGCTTGATGGCGATGCTTCCGAGGAGCAGGTTTTCGTGTTCTTCAGACATGGTATCGTCCGCCACAATAGTGGCGAGCGGTCATTCTAGCGACTTTGGATGACGGTTCAAGCCCTTTGATGGGGAGGGCGGATCGGTTCCCAAAATTCGATATTTTTTTCTAACCGAGTTCTTACCGACGACCTATTAATGGCAGGATGATTTGGACGAACACGGTCAGGAAGAATCACCCCCTTCGTTAGCGGAATACAGGTATGGTCGGGAGGTAATCGAATGAAGAAAATAGCGGAAAAACGATTCAGGAAATATACACCCCATATTACTATCGCGTTGGCCGGGATTCTCTGCATGGTCTCTCTCCTGCGGGGCCCGGAACGGTCTATCGGCCAGCAACCGAGGGTTCGGCTGAACCATCCGGAAGAGTTTTGGGTTGGCCAGTTTCTTACCGAAATCGATCTTATACACTCCCCGGAACAGATTTCTGCAAGGGAGCCCCTCCCCCTCGGGGAAGACCCCGTGCCGGCTCTCTTTGCGGCGATCAACGGAAATGATTATAGCAGATATCTGACCCTTCTCCGGGCGATGCGGGCCAATCCGACCGCCTCCCTCCGATGGATTCTTCCCTATTTTCAAAATGCTCCCGGAGACGCGGAGGCGACCTTTCTCGGAGCCCTGGCGGAACGACTCGCGACCCTGGCGGTTTTTTCCCCCTCGGGAAAGATTCTGTTTATGGAAGAATTGGGTTCCTCTCTTCAGGGGAATATTTCTCCGGTCGTCACAGAAGCGTTGGCCGCATTGCTCGCCACCGTCAATGACGGGAGCCGTACCCCTCTTCTGAAGAACCTGATTCGGAAGAATCCGTCACTGGCTTCCAGGGTATTCGCCGCTTCCGCCCGGAAGGGGGAAGGTGCGGGTTTTACCCTCGTTCTTGACGTGGTGGACGATTCCAGGTTCTCTACCGATCTTCGAAGTGAAGCGACCGCAGCTCTCGTCCAATCTACGGGAACCCGCAGCACGGAAAGGCTCTTCGATCTGGCTCATTCGAGCCAAGACGTCCTGACGCGGATGCTCGCAGTCTCCGGTCTGGCTTCGCTGGATCGCACCCTCGCGGAATCGCTGGAATCCCCGGCCTTGCTCGCGGAAATCCTCCACCAGATCCAAATTGATCCGAAAGAGGGACCTTCGTCGCTTCGCGGAACGGGGATCGTGGCGCTGGCCGCCTTGTCATCTCCGGAAGCGCGAAGCCAGTTCCGGGTTCTGCTTTCGGATTCTTTCGACCAAGATTCTTCCTGGGCGATCACGGTCGCTGCGGCACTTGGCTCTCGTGATATGGTTCCGGTTCTCTTCAACCGAGTGGATGACTCGGAAGGGCGAACCCGGTCAAAACTGATCGAGGCGATCTCCTACATGGAGATGCGCGATCCTCAACTGGATCCTGTACAGCGGGAGCGGCTTCAGGGATGGGTGGACCGGGAGGTTGCCGCTTCCTGGCCGAATCCTTCTTCGCTTTCCTTTCGTGCCGCGCTCTATCTAAAGAAGGGTTCTGAACAGACCGTTTTTCTTACGTCCCTTCTCCGCGAGACCGACTCTCCCTCCGTCGCAAACTTTGCGATGAGCGAACTGAAAACGGCCAATCCCGAGGCCTTCCGAAAAGTTCTTGGCGAGCGAATCCGGATGTCGGGAGAAGAGTCTCCCATGGGACGTTGGGCGCGTGCGGTGGAAGAACTCCGCGCATCCTAAATCCAATTCTTGGTTTCTTTTTTCTACAGGAGGTTTTCATGAATATGATGATATGCAAGACAAAAATATGTGCCGCCCTTATGGCTCTCTTCGTTGCCGTTCTCGCAACACCGGTACAGGCGCAGGTTTCGGATACGGACCCCCTGGTACAGGAATACCTCTCTACCGCAAACCCGAACACCCTTCCAAACCCGAATTATGTTCCGGTGTTACCCGCCCAGATTCGCGGAAAAACAAAAGTCTCTTTCCACATCGTCGAAGACCCCCGTTACCCTATCATCAGCGAGACAAAGTCAATTGTCTATCGTGATCTCAATGGAAGCCGTCTGACCTATGTCCGCAAATACAAGTCCCTGAAAGTTGCCTACCACAAACATACATGGGATGAAAACGGTCACGAAAGGGTCGAGGGATTCACTCCCTACGCCTGGGCGGCAACGGAAGCGACCGCTATCGACCGGGGACTCTTCATGCCGGCCACGCTGGATGCGTATGGAGAAGGAGGGTGGAAACCAAACCATCCCGACATGGTGGCCGACAGTGCACATGTCCGGGTGGTCTTTGTCACTACCGGTATGGGGGTCTCCATCAGCCTGAAACCAGCCGGCAGCGTTTCCCTGAAACCTTCCTCCAACATTATGGAAGCGAGCGTGGACTTAGGCCTCAGGGGAGACCCCGGGAAACGGATTCATGGCCAATGTGAAGTGCGATTCGGCTTTATCGAAGGAGTCTTCGCAAATACGGACATCTGGGGAGACTGGGAAGCGGGTCCAAATGAGGAACTGGTTCCGGGAGATATCCACTGCAACGGCAAATGGACTCCCAATTCCACAGACTGGCAACTCGATGTTGCCGCGCTGATTGATACCGGATTCATTGGAAGGGGTGAACTTCCATAGGATAAAGCAAGTCCCCCCCCTCTTCCGGAGGGAGGGGGGGGCATCCCGCACAAGAGCGAGGACCCGCCGTTTCACCAATCTTGGATGAGAGGCCAATCACTATCTACGGGAGAGGCAGAAACGCCGCCTCCTCCGATTGCATTTGTTGCCTTTGTTCTTCCGCCTCCCTACAATCGGCACCCATGAATTCATACGACTTCAAAGCGCAGGAAGAAAAGTGGCACGCGCGGTGGGAAGAGATGGGTCTTTACCGCACGTCGGACTCACCCAAAAACAAATATTATGTCCTGGAGATGTTTGCCTATCCCTCGGGGGATATCCACATTGGCCACTTCCGGAACTATTCCATTGGGGATGTGGCCGCCCGCTACGAGATGATGCGGGGGAAGGATGTTCTTCATCCCTTTGGTTGGGATGCGTTTGGTCAACCCGCGGAGGGCGCGGCGATCAAACATAAAATTCATCCGGGGGAGTGGACGGCCGGGAACATCGAGACGGGAAAGAAAACGCTTCAGAGCATGGCGATCTCGTATGACTGGGACCGGGAAATCCGGACCTGTGAACCGGACTACTATCGGTGGACCCAGTGGGTTTTCCTGCAACTCTTCAAGGCGGGGCTCGCCTACCAGAGTTCTTCGATGGTCAACTGGTGTGATCAATGTCAGACGATCCTCGCGGATGAACAGGCTGCGGGCGGAGAATGTTGGCGATGTAAAGGCCTGGTGATTAAGAAGTGGCTCGATCGTTGTTGGTTCTTTAAATATTCCGAATATGCCGGTCGATTGCTTCAAGATCTCGATCAGCTTAAGAAGTGGCCCGAAAACGTTAAATCGATGCAGCGGAACTGGATCGGAAAAAGTAAGGGCTCTGAAATTGATTTTGAACTCGATACGGGAGAGAAGGTTTCCGTCTTTACCACCCGGCCCGATACGATCTATGGCGTGACCTTTATGGCGCTCTCTCCGGAGTCTCCGCTCGCCTCCCAATTTGGGCAGGATAACCCCGAAGTGGAAGCCTATATCCAGATGGCCTTGAAGCGGTCGGAAGTCGAGCGGGCGAAAGCGGAAAAAGACGGGGTCTTTACAGGGCATTACGTCATCAACCCCTACAACGGAGAGAAGGCGCAGCTTTGGGTCGCCGACTACGTTCTTGCCGGATATGGAACGGGTCTTGTTATGGGTGTTCCCGCACACGATCAGAGAGATTTTGAATTTGCCAAAAAATATGACATCCCGATTACAGTTGTGATTGGGGACCCGGATTCCGCCACGATGACCGAAGCTTTCGTCGAAGATGGTCCGATGCAAAACTCCGGTCCTTTCGATGGGATCGGGAACCGGGAAGGGATCAAGAAGGTCACAGAATACGGGCAGGAGAAATCCTTCGGTCGCTTCAAAACCAACTATAAGCTGCGGGACTGGCTTGTCTCCCGGCAACGGTATTGGGGATGTCCGATCCCGATTATTCATTGCTCCAAATGTGGTCCGCAGGCGGTTCCGGAAGATCAATTGCCGGTTGTTCTTCCCAAAGACGTAGAAAGCTTTATGCCGAAGGGGCGATCTCCGCTTGGGGATCATCCGACTTTCTCAAACGCCACCTGTCCCGCCTGTGGGGCCGAAGCAGAACGGGATCTTGATACGATGGACACGTTTATGTGTTCCTCTTGGTACCAGAACCGCTATGTCGATGCGAAGAATGAGAACGCTCCGTGGGATAAAGAAGCGGCAAAGACGTGGCTTCCGGTCGACCTCTATATCGGAGGGGTGGAGCATGCGTGTGGTCACCTTATGTACTTCCGATTCATTACCAAAGTTCTCTTTGATCAAGGATGGCTTCCGGTTGAAGAGCCGGTGGTTCGTCTCTTCAACCATGGAATGGTGAAAGATAAGACCGGTCAGATCATGTCCAAGTCGATCGGTAATGTTATTTCCCCGAAGGAAGTCATGGAGAAGTGGGGTGTCGATGTCTGCCGCCTCGCGATGTTCTTCTTTGCGCCGAGTGGGGATGAGATTAAGTGGGATCCGCAAGGTTTGGCTGGCGCGAACCGATTCATGACGCGTCTGTGGAAATTTATGTCGGAGACGCTTCCCAAAGTAAAGGACGTTTCCGGGAAGCCCGAGAAGCCGGAAGGGTCTTTCCGAAAAATTCGTCGCAAGACGCACCAGTTGATCCGCAAGACGACCGATGCGGCTGAAGGGGATCTCGCGTTTAATACCGTGATCTCTACGATGATGGAACTTCTCAATCTGATCGACCAGGAGAAAGCCGAGCCCAAAACAGAGGATGATCTTCGTGTTCTACGGGAGACGGCGGATGCCCTTGCTCGAACGATTGCCCCGTTGGCTCCTTTTGTGGCCGAAGAATTCTGGGAGGGGCTTGGTGGGAAGAAGAGTGTCTTTCAATCAGGGTGGCCGGTCTTTGATGCGGAGGCCCTCAAACTGGATGAACTCCAGATCGTTGTGCAGGTGAACGGAAAGGTTCGAGGGAAAGTGACGGTTCCTGCTTCGGCCTCAGATGAGGATGTTCGCACGGCCGCTCTTTCAGAAGAGAAGATTCAATCCGCTCTTTCCGGAAAAGAACCCCGAAAGGTGATTGTGATCAAAGGACGGCTCGTCAATATCGTTGTTTAAGGGAGAGGCAACTCTTCCCGGGCATCTGTCCCGTGCGCCGCGAGTTCCATTCGAAAGCCACCGAAGGTTCGCTTGACCACTCCCCCTTGCGTTTTTCCCCGAACGCGGGCAGAGAAGGGGACCCCTGGTGCACACCAGTTGGTGATTGTGGTCTCTCCATGTGTGGTCGTGATCTTTGTCGCATGATATCGATGCCCGGCAACGGTGATGGCCTCCTTTGTTGTTCGAACGGTCACGTCTGTGGAGGCCTCTTCCTGGATCGGTTTTCGATTCTTGTCGGGGTAGAGTTGTTGTGGGGCGGGATCTCCCGGTTGACCGATCCACTGCTCGAGGAGGTCTCCAGCGAGGGAGTAGTGGGACTTGATGATCCATACTCCAACAGCGCCTCGACCGGGAACTCGGTTTTCAATCCAGACTCCCTCGTCCGATTTGTGCACAACGGAGAAAGTAACGGATTGAAGAGGGGCATTCGTATCGGTCCAGACGGCATACCGAGCCCACTCTCCCGCTTGGAGGGATTGTGCATCGACCGTCAATTGAGATCGGTACAACACAGCGAGGTCGGGGGAGGGCGGAGCGCTGTTTGTATTTCCCCCCGTTTGACAGGCCGTAAGGCAGAGGAAGAGCGGCAGTAGGCTTCGTTTCATTTTGATTTCCTTCGTTCGTCCATCCATTTTCGGATCATCGATTCAAATCCGTGTTGGGTGGGCTGGTAATAAATATTTTCTTCAACACAGTCGGGGCGGTGGCTATGGGAGACGATTCCATTTTCCTTGTTATGGGCATATTCATACCCTTTTCCATATCCCATTTCTTTCATCAGAGATGTGGCGGCGTTGCGAAGGTGAAGAGGCACGGGTTCATTGGGATGTTTTTGGACATCCTCTTTTGCCCGAAGATAGGCGGTTCCGGCACGGTTCGATTTGGGTGCGGTTGCGAGATAGATCGCCCCTTGTGCGAGAGCGTAATAGGATTCCGGCATTCCGACAAAGGCGACCGTCTCTTTTACGGCGTTGGCAATCATGAGAGCGCGGGGCTCTGCATTTCCGATGTCTTCGCTCGCGAAGATGATCATACGGCGAACGATGAAGAGGGGGTCTTCTCCTGCTTCGATCATTTTCGCGAGCCAGAAGAGCGAGGCATCGGGATCACTTCCGCGCATCGATTTGATGAAGGCGGAAACCGTATCGTAATGTTGGTCGCGATTTTTGTCGTAGGCGATCGTTCTCCCTTGGGCCGACTTTTTGACAATGTCGCGACTGACCGGGGAGACTCCCGCTGCCGAAGCAGAAACCTCTAAAAGATTGAGGGCGGCACGAGCATCCCCCGCTCCGATTTCTGCGAGCAGTTCTGCGACCCCTTCTTCTAAGAGCCACTCTTCTCGCTCGGCAGCACGAGTGAGGAGAGTTTTCATCTGTTCTGGGTCGAGCGCGTGAAGCGTGAAGACGCGACATCGGGAAAGAAGGGCCCGATTGACTTCGAAAGAGGGGTTCTCCGTTGTGGCTCCTACGAGGATCACCGTTCCATCCTCAATGTGGGGAAGGAAGGCATCCTGTTGTGCACGATTGAAGCGGTGGATTTCGTCGACGAAAAGAATTGTTCCTTTTCCGTCTTGGCTCTTTTTCCACCGAGCTTCTTCAATGGCCGCCTTTACGTCTTTAATCCCACTGATGACGGCGGAAAATTGGACAAAGGGATGAGTAGTTTTTTCGGAGATCATTCTGGCCAGGGTTGTTTTCCCGCTTCCCGGGGGGCCCCAGAAAATCATAGAGGGTGGCGTAGTTCCTTTTTCCAGGATGGCTCGGAGAGGTTTCCCTTCGCCGATGAGCTCGTCTTGTCCTAGGAAATCAGAGAATTGTTTTGGGCGCATCCGGTCAGCAAGCGGCCCGGGAGATTCTTTCGCAAAAAGATCCATCAGGAACTCTTTTCTCGAAGTTGCTCTCCTTCAAAACCTCGAACCAGTTCTCGGAAATCTTCGGGTACGGATGTCGGTTTCCACTCCTGCTTGTTGAGAACGACATGAACACTTTTGCCTCGTGCCGTGATTCGATTTTCCGCCTTGTGGCTCACTTCGAACTCGAACTGGAAACTCGTTCGCCCGATCTCGGTGATTCGAGCGGAGATCACCAGAACATCATCAAAGCGTGCCGGAGAGACGAAGTCTGCACTTGACTGTGCAATGACATTGGTGCATCCATGCTTGGGGCTGATGAAGTCGATCGCATTTATGTTTCGAAGGTAGTCCATTCGTGCAACATCGAAGTAGGTGAAGTAATATCCATGAAAGACGATTCCAAACGCATCGGTTTCGGGAAGGCGAACCCGCACCTCGGTTGAAAAACTCCATCGATTACTCATGGTCGGGTCCTCCGGAAGAAAAGAAAGTGGTTCATCGGTTCTTTCTATGGTCAATGAGGTATATGCAGAGCTTGTGTTGTAGGGTGTGGGGGCTTCCTTTTTTCCAGTGGTTCATCAGAAAGCTGAAGACGTAAGAGGTTCCATCCCCTGCCTTGATATATCCAGAGAGATTCGAAACCCCGCTGATATGTCCTGTTTTTGCCTGCACCCGTCCACGATAGGAAGCGGCGGTCATTCTTTTTCGGAGTGTCCCAGAAGAGCCTCCATTGACCGCGAGGGAGTTCCGGAAGATTGTCCCGTGACGATGATCCTCCATGTATTCGAAAATTCGACCGATGTCGCGGGCGGACATTCGATTTCCTCGAGAGAGTCCCGATCCATCGCTCTGTTCATATTGGCGGACCCCTGCTTTCTGAAGAAAGGAATCGACCGCTTTGATACCATTGTCCCGGGAACCGAAGCCTTCCGCCTCTTTCCCCAGCGTTCTTAGAATCATCTCGGCATAAAAGTTCTGGCTGACCGTGAGGCAGATCTGGAGACTTTTCCCGAGAGGGGAGGTGTGTCGATCGACAAAGGTGTATTGCTTTGCGGTCTCCTCTTGATTGATTTGAATCGAGTGAGAGACAGAAAGACCTTCTGCTTTCATTGTTTCCAAGAGAACGGTTCCGAAGAAGCGGTACGGATCATGGATCGAAACCCAATACGTCTTGGGTTTCATGAGGGTTGAGATCTGTCCCCAGGCACGAATGATATTCTGGTTATCTTTCCGGTCAAACCCCCACGGTTTCGATGTGTTTCCCGTAACCGTTTTTGTCTGATTCCGAAGTGTGATGTAGGCGGTCTTCGGAATGGATGTGATGGTGCCTGCTTTTCCGGGTCTCCCCGGTCCCACAAGAAGGTCGACACAATTTTCATTGAGAGAGAAGGTTCCGTAGGGAGCCGCATACCAGTGCCATTGGGGATGTTTTTTCCAGGAGGGGGGGCGGGTTTCTTGATCGAAACCGTTGTTGCAGAGAACGACACCCCGGATTTTTCGGATGCCTTTGCGGCGGAGTTCGCGCGCCCATTTCCGAAACAGTTTGGTGGGGTCCCCATCGAACACCCGTGCGGAGAGGTTCGGGTCTCCATTTCCACTTACATAGAGTGTTGCTTCTTCCCCTTCACGGTCGATGTAGAGGGCTGTTTCGAAGAGGAATTCCGGTCCGAGGCGGTCGAGCGCCGCAGCGCAGGTGAGAATCTTTGTATTGGAGGCGAGGATTCTCTCTTTCTGAGAATCTTTCTCGAAGAGAATCCTTCCGGTTCGGCTTTCGGCGATATAAATCCCCAGTTGGGCGCTTCCCAGCCCGCTTTTGGAGACGATCGTTTCTATTTCCTGCGCTACTGGATCAGCTTGGAAAAGGAAGAGGATTGGAAGAAGTAGGATTTTCATCTCCCATAGAGATAGCAGAAAAACGGGCGGATGCAAGAAGTCCTTCGGCTCCGGAGTTTCTCCAGAAAATCGGGAAAGCCGTTGACTTGATCCCGGGAGAAGGCAAAGATGGGTCTCCCCGCCAAGGGGAGGAAAGATCACATCGGAGGATTTGATGCAGAAGCCGCTGGGGCAGTTGTTAAAAGAGATGGAACTGGTGACCGAAGGGCAGATCCAGGAGGGTCTCCAGATTCAGCGGCAGAAGGGCGGCGCTCTCGGGGATATTCTCGTCAGCCTGAACTATATCAACAACGATGAGCTTCTCCTTGCCCTTGGTGCCCAAATGGGTATGGAAGTGGTTCCGATGGAGGAGATGGAAGTAGCCTCTGAAGTGATCGACCTCGTTCCCGCCTCTCTTGCGACTTCCTATAAGGTCATTCCGATTAAAAAAGAGGGGGATGTTCTTACCGTTGCGATGTCAAACCCGCACGACATCAATGTGTTGGATGATCTTCGGTATGCACTGCATTGTGAAGTTCAGGGCGCTGTCGCGGGAGAAGAGGCCGTAGAATCCGCTCTTGAAAAATATTATGCAAACCGACAGGAAAGCCTCGGAGAAGTTCTTACCAGTCTTGATGATGGAGAACTTCAGATCGAGGAGTTGACCGGAAAGAAGAAGGGTGGGGCGTACAACGTCGACGAGATGGTGGATGCCGCCCCGGTGGTCAAACTTCTGAACCTGATTCTTCTTACGGCTATCCGGGCGCAAGCGTCCGATATTCACTTCGAGCCTTTTGAGGGGGACTTTAAGGTTCGCTACCGTGTTGATGGGGTTCTCTATGAGATGGAATCCCCTCCGCAGCACCTTTCCCTTCCGATTATTTCTCGTGTGAAGGTTCTCTCCAACCTAGACATTTCAGAGACGCGACTTCCGCAAGATGGTCGTATCTTGCTCAGTATTGGTGGAAAACCGGTCGATCTTCGTGTCTCGACACTTCCGACCGTATTCGGAGAGAGCGTCGTTATGCGTGTTCTTGACCGAAGTGTTGTAAAGCTCGATCTGGAAAATCTGGGGCTGCGGGAAGAGGACATGAAGATGATCATGAACCTCATTGAACTTCCGCATGGAATTATTATTGTGACCGGTCCGACCGGCTCGGGAAAGACCACCACTCTTTACAGCGCTTTGAACTATGCTAACGATGTTCGTTGGAAAATTATTACAACAGAAGATCCGGTAGAATATGACTTGGATGGAATTGTCCAGTGTCAGGTGAACGAAGATATTGGGGTTACATACTCGAGTCTTCTTAGAAGTATTTTGCGTCAGGATCCAGATACGATTCTGGTAGGAGAGGTTCGTGACCTCGAAACGGCACAGATTGCCATCGAAGCCGCTCTGACCGGTCACCTCGTTTTCTCCACCCTTCACACGAACGATGCGCCGAGCGCGATTACTCGAATGATCGACCTCGGAGCGGAGTCATTCCTTATTTGTGCTTCTGTCGAAGCGATTGTGGCTCAGAGGCTCGTTCGGAAGGTCTGCACCGGGTGTAAAACCGAAATGGTTCCGACGGAAGAGATGTTGATGGAATTGAGTCTTGCCCCCGAGGACGTAGCAGGAAAGAAATTCTGCTTTGGCACGGGGTGTGATGCTTGTAATAAAACGGGATACAAAGGGCGAATGGCCTTGATGGAGATTATGCTCGTCACAGAAAGGATCAAAGAGATGATCCTGGCAATGGCGTCCACGGAGTATATTCGCGAAGCGGCACGGGAGCAGGGGATGAGAACCCTTCGTGAGGCGGGATTGCTTGCGATTTTTGATGGTCATACTTCAATTGAGGAAGTCGTTCGGGAGACCCTCTTCGGCTAATCTGCGATTTCCGCTTGAATGGCCGATTTTTGATGTAATAATATTCCCTCTCACGTCCTTATAGATGGACGTAGGGTGGGGGGGAGTGATATCGGTTTCGGGAAATTTGCCCGGAAACCAGGATTGTCGAGGAGACACGAATGCCCATCTTTACCGTCGAGGCGATCGATACGAAAGGGAAGCGTATCCGAGCCGAGATCGACGCTGCCAGCCCCAATGAAGCCATCAGTAAATTGAAGGCCCGGGGATTCAAACCGACCAAGATTAATCAAAAGGCGGAATCTCCCGATGAGGGTCCCGGTGCCGTCGAGGATCCTTCCGGCGGGATGATGCCGGAACCTGCTGGTGCTCCGGCGGCGGGAGGAAAGAAAGCAAAGAAGGGCGGGAAGTCGATCAACTTCGGGAAGGTAAAGCACTCCCAGTTAACGCAGTTTACAAACCAGCTTTCCGTTTTGATGGATGCGGGTCTTCCGATTGTTCGTGCATTAAAAATCCTCAGTCAGCAGATGAAGCCGTGTATGTTGAAAGACTTTGTTTCGGAAGTGGCCGAAGATGTGGAAACCGGCTCTTCCCTGTCCGAGGCGTTGTCGAAGCATCCAAAGGCCTTTGACAAATTGTATGTGAACATGGTCAAGGCGGGGGAAGCGGGTGGTGTTCTCGACGTGATTCTCCAGAGGCTTTCGAACTTCATGGAGCGGGTCGAGGAGTTGAAGCGAAAAATTATTGGGGCTTCCATTTATCCTGTGGTCGTCATCGGGATCGCGGTTCTCGTTGTTTTGGCAATTATGACCTTTATCGTTCCGGAATTCCGCAAGGTGTTTGATTCGGTCGATGTCCCGATGCCGGCAATGACGGTCTTCCTTATGGCCTTCTCTGATTTTTGTGTGAACATGTGGTACATGTTCCTGATTATTCCCTTAGTTGGTTATTTCGGGCTGAAATTCTGGGCGAAAACCGATACGGGGGCGGCGATTGTAGATAAACTGAAACTTCACGCTCCGCTTGTGGGAACCATTATCCGGAAGTCGGTGATCTCTCGCTTTTGCCGGACGCTCGGAACGCTTCTTCAATCCGGTGTTCCGATTTTGGAAGCTCTTCAAATCGTCAAAAATGCGGTTGGGAACGAAGTGATTTCGGCCGCGATCAATACGGTGCACGGCTCGATCCGTGAAGGGGAGTCGATTGCGGAACCTCTTGGGCAGAGCGGAGTCTTCGATGATATCGTGATCAACATGATCGATGTCGGGGAAGAGACCGGGGAACTCGACAAGATGCTTCTAAAAATTGCAGACAATTACGATGTCGAAGTGGATGCCGCCGTCGGCAACCTGATGAGTATCCTCGAGCCGGTCTTGATTGTCGGCCTCGGTATTACGGTTGGATTTATTGTCGTTGCGCTCTTCTTGCCTCTGATTAGCCTTCTTCAGGGAATCGGAAATAACTAGGCGTACGCGAACGACAGCGCGAATTTCTATGGAATGCGGCACCTTCCCGAAAGGGGGGGTGCCGTTTCTTTTACAGCAGGAATGAGTCTCAAAGCGAAAATATTGCTGAGTACCTCTCTCTTCATGGTACTCGTTGTCGGCCTCCTTACTCTGAATCTGTCGATTGATGCGATTGGTCGGCAGGCACGAGAACGAGATCGCTACGCTCGTTTGGTGCAACGTCTGGTGATGGATTGGATGCGAGAGGGGGCGGGTCCGGAAGGGTTCTCTGACTGGGATGGTCTTTCTCGGGAACTGACCTCATCCTCCTTGATTTCGGAATGGGTGATCGTTGCGCCCCGGGAAGAAACTCTGCATGTTTTCTCCTATTCGGAGGGAACTGTTCTTCCTCTCCCACCCTCGGAAATATCTCGTTTGGAGAAATCGATCGAGGAGAGAAGGGTTCAGGCGCTTGTTTCTGCCGTGTACATCCCGGTGGAGACGCGTTTTGGGAGAGTGTATGGCGCGCGGTTTCGTCTTCAGACGGACCTGGAAGCGGGTGGAGGGCAAGATGAACAGCCTGATCGACGCAGGATAGCAGGGTACTCCCTGAGAGCTCAGGACCGGGACATCCGGGATCAAAAAACCACCGAACATGAGAGCCGAAAAGTTGATTTTGATTGATGCTTTGGTTGGCTCCTGTCTGCTGCAGTTCGGGGGGACGGTCAGCTGTTAGAATCAACATTGGAATTTGCTCAACTGAGGCCTCAACGACCGCTGGTAGGAAATTGGCAGCTGCTGTTCCTGAAGTGCAGATCAACACTCCTGCAAGGCCGGTTGCACGGGTGTATCCCAGGGCATAGTAGGCTGAGGCACGTTCATCATAGATGAGCTTGATCTCTGCATCAGGGTTTCTGGCTGCCGCTATTGTAAGGGGGGTGGAA
>CAYRLD010000011.1:0-15510 GCA_964424925.1 uncultured Planctomycetales bacterium | reverse complement strand
CGGGACAAGGGGGAATCTCGATCAGAACATCCGCAAGAGGAAGTTTCCTCCCCTTTGTCACCACCGTGATCAGGTTTCCCCTCCGCGCTTTGATCTCCTGCATATTCGAAATCATCTTCTCCGTAACTCGACCTTCCGGGGCGATTCCAACGACCGTCATCCTACGATCAACAAGAGCCAGAGGCCCATGCTTCATTTCACCCGCACCGTACCCCTCTGCATGAAGGTAGGAGATTTCCTTCATCTTCAGGGCCCCTTCGAATGCCGTGGCAAGATTGTACCCTCGTCCGATAAACATGAAGTCGCTGCCCCGTTTAAATTTACGCGCACATTTCCGAATTTTCCTGTCCGCTCCGATCAATTTCTCTGCATGTACGGGAAGATGCATCGCCTCTTTTAACAGTCCCCGGGCCGTCTCCCGGGAAAGCTTTCCCCGTTTCCTCCCAAGGTAGAGAGAGAAAAGAAGAACGTTGATCAGTTGCGAGGTATAGGTCTTCGTCGCGGCAACCCCAACCTCGAGTCCGGCACGCATGAAGATCGTGCCATCCGCCTCCCGAGAAAGCGAACTTCCCCGAATATTGGTCAGGGCAAGGACCTTTGCTCCGGCCTCTTTCGCCACCCGCACCGCCGCAAGCGTATCTGCCGTTTCTCCCGATTGGGAGATCGCCAACATCAAGGTTCGTCGGTCAAGAGGACTATGTCCGTACCTCAATTCACTCGCCATCGCCACTTCCACCGGAAGACCCGCGTTTTCTTCTATCGCACATTTGGCAACCAATCCGGAATGCCAGGCGGTTCCACAAGCAGCGACGACGACGCGATTGAACTTTTTGATCTGCGCTAAGGTTAACCCGAGTTTCTCGTACCGCACTTCCCCCCGTGAAGCGTCAACCCTTCCCCCCAATTCGGCAGCCAAGGTCTGATGTTGCTCGTTGATCTCCTTGAGCATGAAGTGGGGGTACCCCCCTTTTGCGGTCGCCTCCACACCCCAGTTAATTCGAATCGGGGTTTTCCGGATCTTCTTATGGTCCGGCCCCATTACCTTGATTCCGGAGGGATCAATCTTCGCGATCTCTCCTTCCTCAAGAGGAATCACCTTCTTGGTATGTTTCAAGAGGGCTGCGATATCGCTAGCGACAAAATTCTCACCCTTCCCCACGCCCAAAACGAGAGGGCTGTTCCGCCGAGCAGCGATCAAAAGATCGGGAAAATCAGAGAACAGAACAACAACACCAAAACTTCCCTGGATCTTTTCCATCGCCCGGGATACGGCGCGCAGAGGATGTTGCCCCTTCTCCGCTTTGTAATACTTCTCAATCAGGTGCGCCATCACCTCGGTATCAGTATCACTGGAAAATTTATGCCCCCGAAGCTCTTTCTTCAACTCGGTAAAATTCTCGATGATTCCGTTATGCACAAGAGAGATCCGACGATCACAGGAAAAATGGGGGTGCGCATTTGGTTCGTTAGGGTGGCCGTGCGTCGCCCAGCGTGTATGCCCAATCCCGATCGTTCCTGGAAGAGATTTCGTCCGTAACCGATCGACCAGGTTCTGGATCTTACCGGGACTCTTTTCCCAACCGACCCCTTCCCCGTTGAGAACAACGACTCCCGCAGAGTCATATCCTCTGTATTCGAGACAGCGCAACCCATCGATCAGGATCGGAAGGGCTCGCTTGGGACCTACGTATCCGACAATGCCACACATGTTGGGCGGATTCTAGCACAGAGACCTCCCTGTGCGCTATTTTTCCGAAAGCCGTTTCTTCGTATCCCCTTGCTCTCGCACCCTATATGCGAAAACCCCGCCCAATAAATTGGGCGGGGCCTTCGGTTGTTTCTCTATAGAAGGGGACTATTCCGACGGGGTTGGTTCGTCCTCCGTCGAAGCGGCTTCTGCTTCCGGAGCAGAAGGAGTCTCTTCTGCTGGCGCAGCTTCTTCTGCTGGCGCAGCTTCAACCTCGGGAGTGGCTGTAGCCTCTTCCGCAGGCGCGGTTTCGGCTTCCGGGGTTTCAGGAGTTTCGCCTTCTTCCCCATCCACAACCTTGTTCAAGGAGAGGCCGATCTTCCCTTCCTCGGGCTCGATCTTGACGACCTTCACTTCGACGAAATCGCCCACTTTCAAGCCTTCCATCTCGGTATCCTTGTCGACTTTGGAAATATGAAGGAGACCTTCGAGATCTCTTTCGAGTTCGACAAAAGCACCAAAGCTAACAAGCTTCGTGATGTGCCCTTCGAGGACATTTCCGACTTTGTATTTCTCAGGGAAGACCGTGTCCCAAGGATTCTGCTGTAGTTGCTTCAGTCCAAGCGCGATTCGCTTCTTGTCACGATCCACAGACAGAACCAGGACGTGAATCATTTCACCTTTCTTCACAATCTCGTTCGGATGAACCACCTTGCGGGTCCAAGACATGTCGTTGATATGGAGAAGTCCATCGACCCCATCTTCTAATTCGATAAACGCACCATAGGTCGTGGTATTGCGAACATTTCCGCTGACCTGCGCTCCCACCTTGAACCGTTCTTCCACGGTATCCCATGGATTCGATCCGGTCTGCTTGAGGCCCAGGGAGAGTTCCTGCTTCTCCATGTCAACGCCGAGGACCTGAACTTCTACATCTTCGGCAATTGTGAGCATTTCGGAAGGATGGTTAATCCTCTTCGTCCAGGACATCTCGCTGATATGAACGAGTCCTTCGACTCCCGGTTCGAGTTCAACAAAGGCACCATACGGCATGAGGTTAACCACCTTACCGATCACCTTGGAGCCAACTGGGTATTTCGAAGCGACCCCTTCCCACGGATTCTTGGCGAGTTGCTTCAACCCAAGAGCGATCCGTTCGGAAGTCCGGTCGACTTTGAGAATCTTAACGGTAATATCCTGCTCGAGAGCAACGATGTCACTCGGGTGAGAAATGCGGCCCCAACTCATATCGGTAATATGAAGCAAGCCATCAATTCCTCCAAGATCCACAAACGCACCGAAGTCCGCGATGTTCTTGACGATTCCCTTGCGAACATCTCCTTCTTCCAATTCGGTAAGAAGAGAGTTCTTCGACTCCATGCGCTGCTCTTCGAGGAGTTTACGGCGGGAAACGATAATGTTCATGCGCTTCTCATCAATTTTGAGAATCTTGCATTCAACCGTTTTCCCGAGGAATTCGCCGATATCTTCGACGCGACGAATATCAACCTGGGAAGCAGGAAGGAAGACCGGGACACCGACATCAACGAGAAGACCACCCTTGATCTTACGAATGACACGGCCCGAGATTACATCCCCTTCCTTGTTCGAGGTGATGATCCGTTCCCATCCGCGAATCTTATCCGCTTTCTGCTTTGAGAGGGTAATGACACCAGAGTCATCCTCGACATTCTCGAGGAAGACCTCGATTTCCTGTTCAAGAGTGATCTCTTCATATTGGAAGTCGTTTTTTGGAACAACGCCTTCCGATTTGTATCCAATATCGACGAGAACTTCATCCCCGACAATATTCAGAACCTTTCCACGAATAATCGTGTCGGGTTGAAAATTCTTAAGCGATTCCTCGTACACCTTTTGGGCGTCGACCGGATTGGCCGTGAGGATCTCTTCGGTAAGTTGATCGACCTGATCTGCACTCAGGCCCAACTCTCTTACGAGTTTACGATTGGTCATAAAACTATATGCTCCTTTGTACTTTCCGATGAACACGCTGATACAGACCACGCCAGCCTTCTGATAGTCGATCTCCGCACTCCTTCGCATCACTCCAGCGTAGCGCTGGACCGAAAGAGACATTCACTCGACCGGGTCCTGGAAGGATCCGACTTCGTGGCCAAACCTTGTAAGCGCCTTCGATGAGGACAGGGACAATGGGGACGGCGGCGCGCTTCGCTATCATGCCGATCCCGGCTTTCACCGGAGCGACATTACCATCCCGCGTCCTTGTTCCCTCCGGAAAGATCAGGAGGGCACATCCGGATTGAAGCCTGGCAATAGATTCTTTCACCCCCTTCACGTCGCGGCTGTCCCGTGAAATTGGAAACGCGTTTAACGCGACGATTAAGGCCCCAAATACCGGATTCTTAAAGAGCGATCTTCTCGCCATGAAATGAATCTCGCGAGGAAGACCCATACCGACGAGCACGGGGTCAAAAAAGCTTTGATGGTTACAGGCTAAAATAACGCCCCCCTTTCGGGGAACATTTTCAATTCCGTAGAGCCGGACCTGAAACAAGGCCATCCCGATCGCACGGAAAATGAAGAGCAGCCAACGCCACCAAAGTCGCATTTGACACCCAGAAACGGCGCATTCTAGCGATGGGTCCGCCCAGGGTCAAGCTCGAAACCGCTTTCCAAATAGGGAAAATAGCGTCTCTTCCGAAGAGAGCGTAGAGAAGAACTTGCCCCCCTTCCCCGAAATGATTAGGGTATGAGCCCTTAACTAGGAGAATAACCATGGCCACACGTAAAGTTGCAGAACTCGCCCTCAAAGTTGACTCAAAACCGGGGGAATTGACCCGTGTCCTCTCTGGTTTGAGCGAAAAAGGGGTCAATGCGATCGCTTTCTGTGGATTTAATTCACAGGAAACAAAAGAAGCCTTTATCATGATCGTCCCCGATAAGGACCAAAAGGCTCTAAAAGTGGCCGAAGAACTCGGATTCAACGCCAAAATGAACTCCGTCGTTGCCGTAACAGGAGAGGCGGGTAAGGGAGCGGGCGCAAAGTTAGCCCAGAAACTCTGGGACGCCGGAATCAATATCGAGTATGCCTATGCTTCTACCCCAGGGTCGGGCCCGAGTACTGCTATTTTCAAGGTCCCGGACGCAGATGCCGCGATCGCTGCATTGAAACGGCGCTAATGGCACTACCGGAATTCTACCGTCCCAGTCGTGTCGGGACCCTCTTCCACCCAAGTAGCGATGTTATTGGGAAGGAAGCCTCCGAGAATCGAATTGCAGGGGCACTTGGACCTCGCCACGCCCTTCTTTTGATCGATTTCCAGGTAGACTTCTGCCATGAAGAGGGATCGCTTTCCGTCCCGGGTGCCATCGGTGACCTCAGAAGAACGATCGAATTCCTCTATACCCACATCGGGGAAATCGCCACCATTTACGCAAGTCTCGATACGCACCATATCTTCCAGATCTTTCATCCCCATTGGTGGAAAGATGAATCGGGAGAGCCACCGCCCCCTTATACGGAGATAACCTCCGAAGAAATCAAGAGTGGCCAATGGCAACCCGCACGCCAGAAGGACTGGTCCATTCGATACGTCGGAGAACTCGAACGAGGAGGGAGACAATCTCTCATCATCTGGCCGTACCATGCGCTTCAAGGCTCGGTGGGTCATGCGATGGACCCCGCAATGATGGAAGCGATGCTCTACCACTCTCTTGTTCGCCATGCCCCCATCCGGTGGATTTCAAAAGGAGATATCTCCCGGACAGAACACTACAGCATCTTTGAACCGGAAGTACGAATGCCTGAAACAATAGGAGGCTCGATCTCAACCTCTCTCATTTCCGAACTGGCATCTTTCGATCGAATCTACGTTGCTGGGGAAGCAAAATCCCACTGTGTCCTCGCGTCCCTTCGATCCATTGTCGAAATGTTCCCCGACCAGAAAAAGATCCTCAGCAAGTTTCATCTCCTCACCGACTGCACTTCGAGTGTCGTCCACCCTGAGATCGATTTTGATGCGCAGGCGGAGAAGACCTTACAGGAATATGCTGAGAAAGGTTTGAAACTCGCCTCTTCTACGAGCGGACAATAGAACAGATCTTCTCGACCACTTCGTCAATCGACAGAGAGGTAGAGTCAATCATGATGGCCCCTTCTGGCACGACGAGAGGCCCAACAGACCGGCTTCGATCCGATTCATCCCGAACTTCAATCTCGCTCCGAATCAGATCTATTTCGCCCCCGCTCTCCGCGTGACGCCGCCGGGCCCGTTCCTCAACAGAGGCATCAAGGTAAAAACGGAATTCGGCCTCCGGGAAGACGACACTCCCCTGATCGCGTCCCTCCGTAACAACCCCTCCCGTCGATCCAATCTCCTGCTGAAGAAGAACCAGTTGCGCTCGAATTTCGGGCGACGCCGCAACCGGACGAACCTGACGGGTCAGTTCGTGCGTGCGAATTTCTTCGGTCACATCCCGGCCCCCGACGAGAACACGCTCCCCCACCTCAATCTGCATATGGGGAACCATCTTGGCAATGAGAGAAGAATCTTTGAGACCGTCCTGAATCGCCTTCCAGGTAACCGCACGATACATCGCACCGGTATCGAGGTAGCGAAGCCCGAGGCGATCAGCTACCCGCCTGGCAATCGTCGACTTTCCGGCCCCGGCTGGGCCATCCAGAGTAATAACGGGTCGTCTCACGGCTCTACTATATATAATGAGGAGGAAAACCGTCTTCTCTTTCGTCTTCTCCTTGACCCCAAACAGCGAATCCAGTACATATTCCCCCCATGAAAGAATTTACAAACGAACCGGTCCTCGACTTTTCCAATCCAGACGACAGAAAGAAGCAGCAGGAGGCTCTCGATTCCTTCGAGGTGAAGGAATATCCGCTTATCATCGGCGGGGAGAGAATCCACACAGACGACAAGATCGTCCGACGAAACTCCTGTAACAGTGAAGAGATCGTCGGAACGGTATCCCGTGCTGATCGAGCTCTTGCCGAAAGAGCGATGCAAACGGCAGCCGAAACATTCCAGACATGGAAGAAGGTTCCCGCTTCTGAACGGGCCGAAGTCCTCTTTAAAGCAGCCAACATTCTCCGCGAGCGTCGTTTTGAGATCAATGCGACGATGATTCTTGAAGCATCAAAAAACTGGATCGAAGCGGATGCCGACACGGCCGAAGCGATCGATTTCCTCGATTACTATGCGCAAGAAATGTTGCGCTATGCGAATGCAGATCTTGTCACTCCGATTCCGGGAGAAAAGAATAACGCTTTCTATATTCCACTGGGCGTGGGCGTCGTCATTGCCCCCTGGAATTTCCCCTGCGCAATTCTTACCGGGATGGCGATGGCCGCGGCCGTAGCCGGAAACACGGTCGTCATGAAACCCGCGTCTACAGGTCCCGTCGTCGCATTCAAGATGATGGAAATCTTCGAAGAAGCAGGACTTCCGGCCGGAGTGGTCAACTACCTTCCCTGCCCGGGAGGAGAAGTGGGAGACTACCTTGTCGACCACAAAGAGACTCGTTTCATCTCCTTTACTGGGTCACGAGAAGTCGGATGTCGAATCTATGAACGCGCTGCGAAAGTTCACCCAGGACAACTCTGGCTCAAGAGAGTCGTCGCAGAAATGGGAGGCAAGGATGCTATCGTAATCGCAGACGATGCGGACCTCGAAGCCGCCTCCACGGCAGCGGTCGCTTCTGCCTATGGATTTCAAGGGCAAAAATGCTCCGCCTGTTCCCGACTCATCGTAGATGAAAAGGTCTACGATACGGTTGTAGAGAAAGTCGTAGAGAAAACAAAAGGCCTAACAATTGGAGACGTCCGCAACTTTGATAACTACATGGGTGGCGTCGTAGATGAGAAACAGTTCGAAAAGATCAAAGAGTATATCGAGATCGGAAAGAAGGAAGGGAAACTCCTGTATGGGGGAGAGACCCAAGGTCCCGGACTTTTCGTTCAACCCACGGTCATTGCAGACGTAGACCCCAAGGCTCGTATTGCTCAGGAAGAGATCTTCGGACCGGTCCTCGCCATCATCAAAGCAAAGGATTACGACGATGCGCTACGGATTGCCAACGATACGGACTATGGCTTAACGGGAGCCGTATACAGTGCCAGTCGGGATCGTATTGAACAGGCCCGCAATGAATTCCATGTTGGGAATCTCTACTTCAATCGGAAATGCACCGGCGCGCTGGTCGGAGGTCACCCCTTCGGTGGCTTCAATATGAGTGGAACAGACTCGAAAGCGGGCGGAAGAGACTACCTCCTTCTCTTCCTTCAGGCAAAGCTCACGAGCGAGAAGGTGTAGGAGAAATTCGCAGAACGGAAACCTTCTTTTTCTGGTCGGGATCGGGCCAAGAAGTTCCTGTCAGATCCTGACCACACCCGAGGCACGGCTCCTGCTCCATCAAACGCACAACGGAATATGACGTCCCACAAGCGCAAAGAGGGAGAGACTCCGCAAAAATAGCATGTGCCTCTACGGTACCCTCTTCGGATAAGCCTCCCGGTTCGTTCCGGCGTTTGGCGACCGATTGAATCGCCTCCCGAAATGCTTTCTCTTCGGCCGCATGAAACCATCCGAACCCACCACACCCACGACACCGCACATACCAGATCATTTCCGTTCCACACGTTACTTCTGGAAGAAGCCGTTCATTCTGGCAGCCACAATTGCAGATCACCGAGGCCGAGAAGCGTTGGATAATGGGGTCCATCCCTCCGTTTTACCCCATTCCCATCCCCGATAACATCGAGAGTTGCGATTTTGGAAGGATACCGATCCTCAAGCAGAGCCCCTGAAAATGAAGGACAGTCTTTTGACGCTTGCGATCCGCTTGTGATAGATTGACTACGATCCGTTTAATTCGAGGGAGAATGAGTCATGAGCGATATCAAACCAAACGTCTCTGTGGCCACTCAATTGAATGCCTACCTCGGCATGAAGATCGATCTCAATCGATCCTCTTCCTTCCGAAGCCTGGCAGGCCCTTCCTTTGAATTTTCCAAAGCGGGCATCTTCACACGCGCCGCACATAAAGTGGAATCGATCGACATGAAAGTTCAGCGCGAAGTGAAGGGAGAGCAGGAAGAGATCATCCACACGCTGGAGCAGCACATTACAAAACATGACAAGACAGTGGAAAAATTGACCGCCGAAATTGGCGAACTCAAGCAACGTATTCAGGACTATGAGGCGAAGGTCGGTGTGGTAAACATGGAGATCGACCGAAGCGCAACCATTTCGGTTGCCGGTCCGGTTACCCTGCGAGCCAATACCGGAGAGGAAGCCGAAAATCGAATGCACCTTCAAATGCAGAAATATGTGGAACTAAAAAACGGCCCAAACTTTCTCCGTGTCGACCAGCAGGATATCCGGGTAAAACGAGGATTCACAGCAGGCGTACGTAACTTTGTCGTGGAAGAATAGTCGGGGACGATGACACAGATCATTAACGAAAGCGGCCTCCATGTCGCCTGGATTCTCAACAGGGTCAAGCCCCATGACCTCTCCGCAACTCTTATCGCCAAAGGAACCTTCCAACTCCGGCCGAAAGGAACCGCTCAACTTGCCGATCGACAGGAACCCCTTTCTGGAAACCGACATGAAACAGACAACACCCGTCGAAGCCTCTGCGCTTCTTCCGATTTTGTCCCCTACAAGCCCAAAGTAGATCTCCTTCTGACAGGCCATTGCCATGCTCAAGGCCAAAAAGGCCTTTCCCGCTGTTCCGCCTCGTTCGGAGTGGGCGAGTGGAAAAAATCGGTTTTGGTCTTCGGGGATCGGGTCTGGGAAAAATCGCCAGAAGGAAACCGACCTTCCCCCCCGGAGGCATTCAAGAAGATCGCGCTCCGATATGAGAACAGTTTTGGAGGGCCCCATTTTGAAGAGAATCCAATCGGAACAGGCCATCTTCCGGAAACCCCCGCAGACAGTTCTCTCCAGGTTCTTCTTCCGAATATTGAAAACCCGAATGAACTGATCACTACGATACAAGATCATCCCACCCCCGCAGGATTTGGGCCCCTCGGGCCTTGGACACCGGCTCGGAAAAATCGACAGGGAATATACGATGAGGTCTGGAAAAGAGAACACTGGCCATGGCTTCCCCTCGACTTTGACTGGTCCTACTTCAATGCCGCCCCTCCAGATCAGCAACTCGATACCTCTCTGAAAGGAAATGAAAAGCTTCTTTTGGAAAATATGCATCCAGATATTTCCACCTACATTTCCCGCCTTCCCGGACTCCGCCTTCGCTGGTTCTTAAAAGAGATCCTCGACGGAGTAACAAAGTTCAGGGAAGTCGAAATGAAGATCGACACCCTTCACGTAAATATGGACCGGGAGGAATTGACGCTTGTCTGGCGGGGAGTAGCACCGGTCGAATCGAAAACCCTTGCGGAAATTCCACACCAATATGTCGTCGCCGAAAGAGTTGGGGGAATTCCCGTTTCGCCAGACCATTATGCCCATTGTTTGGAAGGAAGAATCACGCCCCCCCAACAGGAATCGAGCGAAGAACACCCGATTCCGGATATCGAAGCGGAAAAATTCCCGAGAGACTGGAAAGATCACTTTGACTCCAATTTCGAACGAGCCTTGCAACGACTTCAAAAGGTAGAGGAGGAGATAGGAGACCCCTCCAAAGCGGAAGAGCCCGATTGGGACGCGCTTCTTACCGCCTACGATTCGATTCAAGAAGAAGGCCTTCCCTCCCTGAGCGAATTACAGACCGAATCAAATGCCTGGCAAAAAGCAGCCGAAAGAAAAACGGAGTTGCGAACAAAATGGGAACGGGAAAGGTGGACTCCAGAATCGTTCCAAGCGAGTGCCAAGCAGAACCAAAATTTTTCCCGACAGGATCTTTCCGGCCTCGATCTCTCCGGCATGGATTTGAGCGGGATAAATTTTCGCAATGCCATCCTCTTCGAAACAAAACTGTCCAAGACCCTCTTAAAAAATGCAGATCTAACACGGGCAAATCTTCGAAAAGCGGATCTGGGGGAAGCGGACCTCTCCGGAGCGGTTCTTGAAAGCGCCGATCTTGATGAAGCCAACCTGTCTCGCGCCACACTCCAAAAGGCAAATTTAAATGGAGCCAGCTTGATCCATGCCGTTCTCCGAAACGCAGACCTTTCTGGGGCCTCCGCAGAACGGGCAACGCTCTACCAGGCAGACCTCGTCGCAGCAACCCTAAACGGAATCCAATGTCCGGGAGCCGATTTCTCCAGCGCGCACCTGACCAACGCCCAACTACAAGAGGCCGACCTGACAAATGCTTCTGTCGAAGGCGCTAAGGGGGTCGGAATCTCCCTCCGAAAAGCCACTTTGGTAAAACTTCATGCCGGCAAAAACGCGGACTTCTCGCAAGGGGACTTCTCCCAAGTAAAGGCACCCTTCTCTACCTGGGAAGGAAGCAACTTGACCCAAGCAAACTTTCAAGAAGCGACCCTCAACCGTGCGAACTTCAATAGGACAACGCTAACAGAAGCAAATTTCAATCGATCTGATTTAATCCGGGCTCGGTTTATGTATGCCCAGTTGGAACGAGCGAATCTGGCCTTGGTCAACCTCTTTCGAGGGAATCTCGAAGGAGCCGAATTGAAAGAGGCCAACCTTAAAAACAGCAACCTCTATGGGGTCGAATTACTCGATGCCAAGATGGGAGAGACCTCCCTCGTCTCCACAAACCTGAAAGCGACAAAGCATGGTGGATGAGATGATCGTACTGGACCGGAAAGAATTCCTCGAAAAGGCGGAAGAGGGAACTCTTCCACGACATGCCTGTCTTACCGATGCCGATCTAACCGATGCGGACTTCCGGATGGCAGACCTTCGCGACTCGATCCTTACCCGGGTCAATCTTCGAGGGGTGAATCTCGCAGGCGCCAATCTTTCCGGGGCGATCTGGACGGAGGTTACCCTTTCGGAAGCCGATTTCCGCGGGGCGCAGATGAGTGGAGCACAAATCAATCAATCCAGGCTGCAAAAGGCAAACCTTTGCAAACTCGATCTTTCCGGAATCAATTGGACCGGGAACGATTTCACGGAAGCTCTTTTTACAGGGGCCGATCTCACCAAAAGCACCTGGATGGAATGCACCTTTACAAAAGCCGATATAAGAAACTCTCGGTTTCGGGAAGCCTCCTTCTACCACTGCCTCTTTGAGGAAGCTACGTTAGAAGGGACAGAAATCACCCACTCTCGTATTTTTGGCCACCAAGCGAGAAAGATTAATCTGGAGGGCAGTCAAATTGACTCCTGTCGTTTTGAAGGACTTGATCTAAAAGAGGCTAGCTTCGAAGACGCCCGGATTCGAGACACGACCCTTTCGAACTGCCAAATGGAAAAAGCTCAATTTTGCCGAGCCAACATTCTCAGCAGCGCCCTATCCCACTGCTCTCTCCAGGATACCGATTGGAGCGCTTCTCGCATTGAAGCCTCTGGGTTTGATGGATCGGTCCTGCAGGAAGCTCTCTTCACGGAAGCGGCCCTCTGGCATGTCACCTTTCGGGAGTCCGACCTGCGTGCTATTAAAGACCTCTCCCCGGCCTGTTCCGGATTTTCTTTTACCGGAGCAAATCTCTCCCACCTAGACCTTCAAGACTTTCAATTGAAACAGGCCAATCTCTCGAAAGCCACTCTAGAGGGAGCGAATCTTTCCCGAGCAAACCTGTCCGGAGCGGATGTAGGAGAGTGCCAAGCTACAAAGACAAACTTTACCGAAGCGATCCTCGATGAATGCAATTTTCGGAAGGCGGATCTCACCGACGCACTCTTGGAAAAAGTTCATGCAGACCGCACCGACTTTGAATATGCGATCCTGAAAGGGACTCGACTTGAGAACGGACGCTTCCTCCGCGCGAACTTCCGGGGAACGAACCCGGAAAAAGAACAATTGATGCGTTGCGATCTCTGCTCGCCCCGGCTGCCGGCGATCAACTTGGAAGGGATCGATCTCACCGGAAAGGATTTTCGAAATGCCGACCTGGCGGAGTGCAACCTTCGTGGTGCGAAACTGGTGGAAACAAACCTTACCAATGCGAATCTCTGGGGAGCCTCCCTTCAGAACACCGACTTCTCCGGAGCACATCTACAGAGCGCAACCTTAACGAAGGCCGATCTTTCCGGCGCAATCTTTGAGAACACGCGAATTGAGGGCGTTACTTTTGACGAGTGTCGGATGGAAAATACTGACTTCTCAAAAGTAACCATGTCCGATTGCCGGCTCTCGGGGCTCGACCTTTCTACCGTTCGGTTCCCGGGATCTTCTTTAAAACAGTGCGACCTTCGAAAGACCATCCTTTCCGGAGTCGATCTTTCCGAGTGTGACCTGTCCGATATTGATCTTCAGGAAGCCCACCTCGAAAAAGCAAATTTTGATCGCTCCATTCTCCTGGGAGCAGAATTTGGGAAAGCAAACTTATCCGAAGCCTCTCTTCGGGAAACGAAAGGAATCGGCAGCGACTTCACCGGTGCCACTCTCACAGGGGCGACGTTTTATGGGGCAACCCTTACCGGAGCCACGTTCACCTCCGCAGTAGCAAAAAAGACAATTTTCACGAACGTAGCGCTTTCCCGCGGTATCTGTACCCAGATGGATGCGGAAGAGGCCAACTTCGTTCAAGCAGACCTTTCCTATGCAGACTTCAGCCATGCAATAATGGCGCGAACAAATTTTAGTGTCGCGAATATGACCGGAGCTAATTTGCATAATGTTGAAGATCGACAGGCGCGATTCCTCAACACGAATATGAAAGATGTGCGCCGAACAGATGAAGACCTTTTGGCTGCCGAAAAGTGGGAGCGGAAATAATTATGTTTGAAGCAAGTACCAAGGGAAAAGGACGATGCGAATCCTTCCCCGATGTAGGCCGAATGGAAAACGGAAAGATGGAAGCCTACATCAACAAAGCCGAACTTCAACAGGCAGATGGAGAGACCTGCTCAACAAAAGTCCGAATCCGGAACAAAAAGGCCTGCACCCAGAAAACAGAAATCCGCATGTCGTCCGGGAACGAGGAAGCACAAAAAGGGGGGGTTATTTCCGGAGAGATCTGTGGACAGGTCACCTTCCGGAGGGGAAGTTCAAAAGTCTCCGTGGAAGGGGAACGAATCGTCCATACCGGAACTCCGACCAACCACAATGGATCGAATGCAAATACCCCTCTGGGACTGCAGGTAGAAGCGAGCCAAGGAAAGGTCTTCGTCAAAGAGTAGCTCACGCTACATGGAGACGAGCTTACGCGCCGCCTGAAGAAGATCTCCGGTCTTGGGAAGATAAGCATGTTCGAGCGGAGGAGCATAAGGAACGGGTGTATCAGGAGATCCTACGCGCATAATCGGGGCATCCAGATTCCACATATCCTGCTCGGCGACCATCGCCGCGATCTCGGCCCCAAATCCCCCTCGCTTAGAGTCTTCGTGAACAATAAGAAGGCGATTCGTTTTCTCCACAGATCGTAGAATGGTCGCTTCATCAAGAGGTACGAGTGTTCGAAGATCGATCACTTCCATCGTGACCCCCTCTTTTTCCAACTCGGCTGCCGCTTCGAGTGCCGCGAAGACCATCGCTCCGTAGGTCACACAGGTGAGATCGCTTCCCACCTTTCGAACCTTCGCTTCGCCAATCGGGACTTCGAAATCCGCTCCGACCGGGACTTCTTCGCGAAGATCGCGACTAAAGAAAGAGTAGAGCCCTTTCGATTCCAGGAAAAGAACGGGATTCGGGTCCCGGATCGCAGCCGCCATCAATCCCTTTGCATCCGTCGGAGTCGCAGGGGCGACAATCTTCCATCCCGGAGTCCGGACAAACCACGACTCGGGACATTGGGAATGAAAGGGTCCCCCACCGAGGAGAACCTGAGAATCTTTCGCAGCCCCTCCATAAGGCAAGCGAACGACCATCGGAACCGGCTTGCGATACCGCCAATAAATTTTGGCCGCATTGTTTACGAGCGCATTAAAGGCGGTCGCCAGGAAATCAGCAAACTGCATCTCCGCTACCGGCTTCTTTCCGAATAAAGCGGATCCGACAGAACAGCCGATGATCGCTCCTTCTGAAAGAGGAGAATTGAGAACGCGCAACGTGCCGAACTTTCGACTCAATCCCCGGGTCACGCCAAAAGCTCCGTCATATCGTCCGGCGATATCCTCTCCGATCGCCCAGACGGAATCATCGTGTTCCATCTGTTCCGCAATCGCCATGCGAACGGCTTCATCATATCCAGCTTCCCGTAAAGGAGGGTCCGAGAGGACAACGGCTGGAGTGGTACGGGGAGCAAAAACCTCCTGCGTCACATCGAAAGTCGGCCACGCCGCTCGACGCATCCGGTCCGTCGCTCCATCCACGCGCTCCTGTGCCGCCTTTTGAATAGACTTAGGATCCTCCAGAAGACCTTCGGCCCGTAACTGGGATTCATAATTCTCAATAGGATCCGCCGCCGCCCAGCGATCACGTTCTTCTGAATATTCGTACCCGGGGCGGTGCTGCATTCCGTGAAAGCGGGGATCATCATGGTGGGCATGCCCCCCGCGACGGTAGGAAACAACCTCCAAGAGAGTGGGACCCTTCCCTTCCCGCGCACGCTCCGCCGCCCACGCTCCCGCAGCCGCAAGTTCTTCCGGATCATTCCCAAAGACCGAGATCCCTGGGATTCCATATCCCTGCCCACGAAGAGCAAATCTTTTTGTCGCCGACTGTTCCGATACATGAGTTCCGAGCGCCCACTGATTATTCTCAAGCACAAAAATCATGTTCAATTTCTGGGCCGCCGCAAAGTTGATCGCCTCGTGCCACTCGCCTAAGCTTGCGCCCCCTTC
>CAYRLD010000010.1:7421-15774 GCA_964424925.1 uncultured Planctomycetales bacterium | reverse complement strand
GCCCTTGCTAGAAGGCGAGTCGAGTCGAGTGTGGGAAGGGAAGAGGTTCCCGGCGTTACCAAGAGAGGAATTTCTGTACACCCAAGGACCACGGCATCACATCCGGCTTTCTCCAGGCTTTCGATCGCTTTCTGGAAAAGCTCTAGGGCGCTTCCGGTAAATTGCGCGTGCACCAATTCATCAAAAATCACTTCGTTGATCTTTTCCCGGGTCTCTGTTGGTGGGGTGAGGCATTCGATTCCCAGAGGCGTGAGTGTTTCCCGATACACAGGACCGTCCATGAGGTATTTCGTTCCGAGGATGCCGAGACATTTTCGGTTTTCCAGTTTTGCCGCCGCGGCGACCACCTCTGCGATATGCAGCCACGGAAGGGGTGATTTGTCTCGTACCATGGAAAAGGCTTCATGGATCGTATTGTCGGGGCAGATCAGGAAATCGGCTCCCATTTGCGCCAACTTCGCAGCCGAGTCGAGCATCAGGTCGGCAATCCCCTGCCAGTTTCCCGAATCGATATCGGGCATATATTTTTTTAAGGGGGAAATATGGAGGGAGATTTCGGGGTGATCATGTCTCCCCAGAAGTTGAGCCCCCTCTTGGCAGATCGTACGGTAACAGAGGGCGGCCCCCTCTGCACTACACCCGACAATCCCGATATGTGCTGTCATCGATCCGTTAAGCGTCCGGAGGCTCGATCATCAAGGTGACTCCGAGTTCTCCACCCACCGTCTTATCGATTTTTAGATAGAAGGCGGTCCATTTATCTCCCAGGCCTTTGGAGAGATTTTTGGATGCGGAGTCGATCGCCTCTGCGAATTTCTGTACGAGTGGCGCTGCATCAGGACGTTTCGAGAGCGCTTCGAAGGAGGCGGGCTGATCGAAAGTGTATCGAACGTCGAGTCCTTTCTCTCCTTTTTGCCCTCCGACCATGAACTTCCCCCACGCCATGCACTTGATGTCTTGGAGGACTCCAAAGAGTTCTCCTGCGGTATCGCATGCGAGTTTTTGCCTCTCCGGAGAGAGCGGCGGTGGCGGGGTTGGGGCGGGTGTTTCCGGTTCCTGTGGTGCTGGTGTATCTGTCATGGCAAGAGAGTACTTTTCCCCTCCGAAGGGGTCAACCGCTTTTCACCAGAGAGTTCAGGATACGGGCAATTTTTGCCGGATCGTGCCGGATCAGGTGAAGCGCTTGGCGCGACCAATCCCCCGATCTCAGATAATGGCCGAAGACATCCTTCTTTTCCGGTTCGACCAGATTGCGGCGGAGAATCTTCACACCCGTTACATCATCGAGATCGATCTTGACGGGGCTGGCTCCCTGCTTTTTGTAGGGGCGAAGCCAAGCGGGAGGAATGACTCCGGTATTGACCACGTAGATGTCTGGGGGAAATCCCAGGTAGTCGGAAAAGGTATCAAGGTGGTCCCGGGCGGTGAATTTGTCGGTTTGGCCTGGGTTGGTCATGATGTTTCCGATAAGGACCTTCTTTGCGCGGGAAGCTTTGAGTGCTTCTTGAAATCCTCTCGGGAGAATGGCCGAGACGATCGCGGTTAAAAAAGAGCCGGGGCAGAATACGATCAAATCCGCTTTTCGAATAGCGGTGAGCGCTTCGGGGAGGGCGTCTACCTTGGGTTGATGAAACACTTTTTTGATCGGGGTGCGTGGCTTTCGCTGAAGAATCTCCCATTCTCCCCGGATCGTTTTTCCGTTGGTAAGGCGCGCACAGATTTGTGTGGAGTGGTCGCTGACTGGCAGGATGGTATGCTTTACCCCGAGCTCTTTCCCGAGCGCGCGGATCCCGGCTGAAAGTGACCCCTTCATTTCGATCAAGGCGACCACAAGAAGATTTCCGAGGGAGACGCCGTTGAGATCCCCTTTGGCGAATCGGTATTGAAGAAGGTGCGAAAAGAGGTTTTTCTTATCGGTGAGGGAGGAGAGGCAGTTGCGGATATCTCCTACCTGCGGAATACCGAAAATATCACGAAGGATTCCGCTATGCCCTCCGTTATCGGTGACACCGACGAGAGCGGTCAGGTCGAGAGGGTAACGGGACAGGCCGTGAAGAAGTTGGGATTGGCCTGTTCCTCCCCCGATGCAAACAACGCGTTTTCGCGTCATGTAGGGAGTCTAGTTTCTGGGGAGAGGGGTGTAAACGATTGGCTGCTCTTGTATACTGCGTTTTTATTCTGGATGAATTGATATGAGTCTCCTCGCTTTGGTTCTCGCGCCGCTCTTGTTTCAACAGGAGGCGTGGCTTCCTCTGGAGAAAGGGCGGACCTGGGTCTACTCGACGAGTGCCGAGATCGAGATGGTCGTCCGGGTTGTGGGAGAAGAGAAGCTCGGGGACGTTTCTTGCTCCGTTGTGGAGACGACCTTTGACGGACGATCTTCTCGGGAATGGCTCGGGAAGGATGAGGATGGGGTGAAGCTCTTTCGTGTGCGGGCGGGCGTGATGGATGTGGCGCTCGAAGAGCCGGTGCTGCGCATTCGAGCTCTCTTAAAAGGGGGGGATACGTGGCTCTCGGTGATGAATGATGGCGGAACGGCTCGCGCTCTTCACTTTTCGGTGGAGGGTCCGCTTGAGGTAAAGATGGGCGAAAAACGGTATCAATGCATGAAGGTGACCGCGACGAGTCGCTCCGGGAAAACGAAGGTTGTTTCCGAAAGTTGGTATGCGAAAGGGGTGGGGATGGTTCGGCAGCGACACTCCACCGGAGGAGCGACTTTAATCGCGGAGTTGAAAAGGATAGAGGTCCCGTCGGGTGAGGATGAAAAGTAGAGGATAGGTTATGACGGTATGGATGTCCGAAATTGGCTATGACAACATAACTTCGACGTACGAAGAATATTCCGTGCTGATCTGGGCCATCTACCTCATGTTCTGCTATTTGCTTGGGTCAGCGGCGAAGGGTTCCTTCTACCGATCCATGTTCGGTTGGGCCTTTCTTGCGTTTCTCTTTTCCCCTGTTGTCGCTTTGGTTTTCCTTATCGTAGCGGGGCCTCCCATGGAAGCGAAGGAGCAGGTGGAGGCGGATCTGGCGAAACGGAAGAGGGAAATAGGGGGTGTCGTAGATGGGTCCCATATCGAAGCGACATGCAAAGCTTGTGGTGCGGTTGTGAGTATTACCAGCCGGGAGGGGGTCTATAGCCCCGAAGACGAACCTTGGCGGGTGATCTGTAAGAACTGTGATCAGCCGATAGATACGGGCGACGTTGTTTAAACGTTGTCGGTAAGATCGATGGACAACTCTTTTCCTCTCCGGGTACACTCGGCGCATGCCTGACGCACTCACCCTTCTTCTCCCGATCGGACTCCTGATCGGATTCCTCGGAAGTCTGGGAGGCGTGGGGGGCGGTTTTCTGATCGTGCCTCTTCTTCTCCTCTCCGGATCGTTTTTTCGCGCGGCCGGATTCTCGCCTGAAATGGCGACGGGTACCTCTCTCTGTCTCGTCGTACTCACCTCTCTTTCGGCAAATTCTGTTGGGGTCTGGGGAAAGAGGATCGATTATCGAACCGGAGCGCTCTTCGCGTTGGCGAGTCTGCCGGGCGCTTTCGGAGGCCGGTTTCTCATCAAGTTGATCCCGGCCGATTCGTATGTGATGGTCTTCTCCCTTTTTCTCTTTTTTGTCGCGGTCTACTTTGCGTTCACGCGGAGAAAGCCGGGCTCTCCGATGATTGCGGGAAAGCCTCGGGAGTTGAAGGAGCGGACGGGAGAGCACCATCGCTTTGAAGTGCACATGCCGATCGGGTTGGTCATCAGTTTTTTCGTTGGGTTCCTCTCTTCCCTCTTTGGTGTTGGGGGAGGAATCATCAACGTTCCGGTGATGGTTCTTATTTTTGGAATGCCCGGGCATATCGCAACGGCGACTTCGCAATTTGTCATCTTTTTCACCTCGCTCGTGGGGGCTTCTGAGGCGAGTTTCCATTCTCAGGTCGAGTGGCCGGTCGTTCTCTGGATGGGGGTTGGGGTTGTTTTAGGCGCACAGGTGGGAATGAGGGTCGCAAAAAAAGTATCCGAACGGGGGATGCGCCTTCTTCTTGGAGGAATTCTCGCTTTAGGCGCGATCGCGCTCTTCGTTCGCACGATTTAATGTAATCTTCACGCCGGAATATCATATAATACAGGGCAGATAGGATAGGAGAGTCCCCAAGGAAGGGGAATGCGCTCAAGGAGGAGTGTGTGGGTCTACGTGTAGGTACAAATTCGGGTGCGCTTACAGCGCTCCGGAATCTGCGTCGCAATTCGGCCGCCGAGGTGAAGACGCTCGAGCGGATGTCGACCGGGATGAAGATCAATCGCGGTTCGGACAATCCCGCCGGTCTTGTCGTTTTCCAGCAACTGCGCGGAGATCTTTTCGCTCTCGATCAAGCGATCAGTAATACGCAGAGCGCGCAAAATCTTGTCAACGTTGCCGATCAAGCTCTCGTCACAATTTCCGATCGGTTGGTCGACCTTCGTGGAAATGTGATTGCCGCTCTCAATACGGGCTTTGGTGGGCCCGAATCACAAACGGCGCTTCGAGATGCGATCAATCAGAGTCTCAATGCGATCGACCGAGTTGGGGCGACGACTCGATTCGGAGACCAAAATCTATTGAACGGGAATCTCGCTTTTCAAATTACCAATGCGAGTAATGATCTCGAAGAGATCAATGTCCAAGGGGGAAGCTTTAACGGATCGGTTCCGACAGCGGTGCAGGTGAATGTCTCTGCAGCGGCGACGCGTGCGGAAGCGGGCGGTCAGGTCTCGGCGGTTCAGTCGGGATCGGCGACGGTCAACATTACCGGCAGTGTCGGAACGGAGCAGCTTTCCTTTTCCGCCGGTGCGACGCTTGCTGATGTGACCACCGCGATCAACAGTGTCTCTGAGTATACCGGAGTAGAAGCGACGGCAGCCGGGGTGGTCCAGTCGGTCGGATTTGGATCGAGCCAGAGCGTGAAAATTGAGGAGGTTTCCGGAGACCTCGATGGGATCGATCCGGGAATCGCAAATGGGACCGATATTGTTGCCACGGTGGACGGACAGACTGCGGGTGGGCGTGGTAGTACGATCGAAATCTCCAGCAATCAGATTCAAGCCAATATCCGAGTTTCGGAGGGGTCGGTCGGAAACTTTACTTTTACCGTAGCCGGGGGAGGCGCCACTTTTCAGCTCGGTCCGGTAGCGGGTGGAGCGGACGACGTTACGATCGGAATCGGCCCGGTCAACAGCTTTACGCTCGGAGGCTCCAGTGGGCTTGGATCTCTTTCGTCGATCCGTTCTGGAGGCGCGAACAGTTTCGATTCGAACCCGGGAGGAGCTCTTGCCGTCCTCAATGCGGCGGTGGGGGAGGTTGGGTCTCTACGGGGGCAGTTAGGTTCTCTTTCCCGCAATGTCTTTCAGGTCAATGTCGATGCCGCAGGGGTCGCTTTCCAGAATCTCTCCGCATCCAGTTCTGAGCTTGCCGATGCGAACTTTGCCGAGGAACTCACGATGGCGGTGAGGAATAAGCTGGTACGGGAATCGGGGCTTCGGGTTCTGGCGCAAGCGAACATGAATCCAGGCATTGCGATGCGCCTTCTCGCCTTCTAATTTTTCCTTCCTATTTTTGCCGCAAAATGGTACCACGATGAAATTGAAACTCGATTTCATTTGAGAAGGGCGATAATCGATGGTCCCATTAAGTCAGCTGGAGCGGGGTTTGGAGAGCGAGATTGCACAGATCTCCGGTGAGAGCGGACTTTCTCAGCGTCTTATGGCGATGGGATTTCTTCCGGGTGCGAGACTTCGCGTTGCCCAGGTGGCTCCCTTTGGGGATCCGATCGCGGTCGACCTTCCTGGAAGTCGAATCAGCCTTCGTAGGCGCGAAGCGGCGCAGGTCATGGTCAACCCTATCTAATCGCTTCTGATGACTTCTTCCGAGAATCCGACGGTAGCTCTTGTCGGAAATCCGAATACCGGAAAAAGTACCCTCTTCAATCGATTGACCGGTGCGAGTCAGAAGGTGGGGAACTATCCGGGGATCACCGTTGAGAAAAAGGTCGGGACACTCTCCTTTGGCGAAAGTTCCGCTACCCTGATCGACCTTCCGGGCACCTACAGTCTTGCCCCCACGAGCCAGGATGAGCAGATCGTGGTCGATGTGCTCTGTGGCTATCAAAATGATCTTCCCCGTCCCGATGCGGTTCTCTGTATCGCGGATGCAACCAATCTAAAACGCAATCTCTTCTTTGCCTCGCAGGTCGCTGAAACCGGGTTGCCGGTCGTTATTGCGCTGAACATGATTGATGAGGCGGAGAAGAAGGGGATCTGGATCGATACGACCGAACTATCCAAAAGAATTGGGGTTCCGATTGTCCCGACCGTCGCGGCGAAGGGACATGGGCTTGAAGAATTGAAGCGGACGCTCGAGAAGGGAATTCGGGGTTCGAATTCCTTTTCTCCGGTTCCATGGCCTGAGCCGATTGAAACGGCTCTTGGGGAAATGGAAGGGGAGAGTCGGGCCGAACGAGTACGTCTTCTCTTCGATTTAGAATCAGAACTTCCCAAGCGATGGAAAGAGAAGGGGGTCGATCTCTCTTCCCGCATCGCCCTGGCTCGCGAGAAGATCAAGACGGCCGGTTTCGATCCGATCCGTGCAGAAGCGGAATTGCGGTATGCTCATATCGATTCTCTTCTTGAGGGTCTCGTGAAGGGGGAGGAGAAGAAGGTTTCTCAATCGACTTCCAGACTCGACCGGGTTCTGACGCACCGCTTTTTTGGACTTTTGATCTTTGTGACGCTCATGATGGGGGTCTTCTCCTCTATCTATTGGATGGCCGGTCCTCTCATGGACGGGATCGACGCCCTTTTCGGCTCAATTGGCGAATGGGCGGGCGGGCAACTCGAATCGTCTCCTGTTCTTCAGAGTCTTATTGTGGATGGGGTGATCGCTGGGGTGGGGGGGGTGGTGATCTTTCTTCCTCAAATCCTGATCCTCTTTTTCTTCATGGCGGTTCTCGAAGATAGTGGATATATGGCGAGAGCCGCTTTCCTGATGGACCGGGTCTTCAGTTGGACCGGTCTCAATGGAAAGAGTTTCGTGCCGATGCTTTCGAGCTTCGCCTGTGCCATTCCGGCGATCATGAGTGCGCGGACGATTGAAGATCCGAAGGCTCGGATCACGACGGTATTGATCTCGCCTCTGATGAGCTGTTCGGCACGCCTTCCGGTCTATGTTCTTCTGATCGGGGCTTTCGTTGAGCCTCAAATCGGGGCTCTTGGGGCGGGTGCGGTTCTCTTCGGGATGCATCTACTGGGGTTGGTGATCGGGCTACCGGTCGCCTTTATTCTCAACCGATTCTTTCTGAAGATTCGTTCTCTCCCCTTTGTTCTCGAACTTCCTTCTTATCGGCGTCCCCGTTTGCGGGATGTATTGACCCGTATGTATCGCAGCGGGAAAGAGTTTACGGTTCGCGCAGGCACGGTGATCTTTATCTTTTCTATCGTTATATGGGCGCTCAGCTATTTTCCCCGATCCGAATGGGTGGTCGAGGCTGTAGCGGCAGACATAAGTCAGGAAGAAGGGGTCTCGATCGAGGAGGCGAAAAAGCTTCTGGAGGGGGATCTCGCCGGACGGCTCGATTCCGCTTATGTTGAGTCGAGCTACCTCGGGCGGGTCGGGAAAGTGATCCAGCCGGTCTTTGCTCTTGCTGGATTCGATTGGAAGATTACGGTCGGGGTTCTTGCCAGTTTTCCGGCGCGCGAAGTGATCGTTTCGACTCTGGGGATTCTCTACAACCTCGGCGAAGAGGAGTTAGAGGAGGAGGGGGTTCTCGGGGACCGGCTTCGGCAGGCAAAATGGCCGGATGGACGGCCTGTCTTCACGCCAGCGGTCGCCTTCTCAATTATGGTCTTCTTTGCTCTCTGCCTGCAGTGTGGGGCGACCGTAGCGATTATCGCGCGAGAGATCGGGTGGCGCTGGGCGACCTTCGCCTTTGTCTATATGACGGCTCTCGCCTGGGTGGGGGCGGTCGCTGTTTTCCAGGTGGGGAAGTTATTTTGAAAATGAGTTTCAATTTCGTTGACAAAGTTTGTTTTTCGAGTAGTCTAATTGAAACTGAATTCCATTTTCAATTTGCATTGGGAGCACGTTGATGAGCAGCCTTATTCTCTGGGTTGGCCTCGCATTCTTTGCGCAGGACAAAACCGCTCAGAGCAACCTTGACGAAGTGAAAATGGAACTCGATCAATTACGTAATCGAGTTGAGTTGCTCGACCAGGAGAACCGGAAACTCCGTTCAGAAGTTTCTTTTTCAAGGCAGGAAGAAACTCCTGAAAAGCAGGAAACTCCTGCGAAGGAAGAAACTCCTGAAAAGCAGGAAACTCCTGCGAAGGAAGA
>CAYRLD010000010.1:0-7321 GCA_964424925.1 uncultured Planctomycetales bacterium | reverse complement strand
TCCTGCGAAGGAAGAGATTCCTGCCGAGGAGAAAGATCCTGCGAAGGAAGTGAGCCAGGATCTCTCTTCGAAGTCCCAGGACGAACGGTCCAATCCGATCTATTCCCGGATGAACCGATTTGGCTCCGGTCTTACGATTGGTGGGTATATAGACATTGAGTATTGGGATCATGAAGGATCTTCCGTTGGAACCTTCGACCAGCACCGATTCGTTCCCTTCTTTTATGCGGATATCAGCGACAACATGAAGATGGCGGTCGAACTCGAATTTGAACACGGTCACGAGATCGGAATTGAATTTGCGACGCTCGACTACTGGTTCAGTGATGCGGTCAATTTCCGCACCGGGATCATTCTTGCGCCTCTCGGGCAGTTCAATCTTGTCCACGATGCGCCGTACCAGGATCTCACGCAACGACCGCATGTCGATTCGACGGTGATTCCGGCCGTTCTTCGGGATGTCGGTATGGGCTTCTTCGGAAGCTTCGATGCCGATCCGTGGCTCTTCTCGTATGAAATCTATGTCATGAACGGGTTTGAGGCGGGTGCCGACGGAGATCCCGATGCCGTGAGTACGAGCAATGGTCTCAAAAAAGCTCGTATTTCGGAAGGGGACTACAAGGATTCGAATGACAACAAATCGGTTGTCGCTCGTGTGACCGCGTCTCCTTTTCTCGGAATGGAATTTGGCCTCTCCTACTGGACCGGTGCCTATGACAAAGCGGGTGACCTCAATCTCGATATCATGGCGTTCGATTTCACCATTTCCGGTGGAGGTCTTTATAACGCCCTCTTCGGCGGAGATGGGGGAATGCTCCGAGATATTTTCTACTCGATCGAAATCGTCGGGGAGTACGCTTCTGCGGATCTGGACACCGATGCGACCCATTCGATTGATGAATTGAGCGGATATTACGCCGAACTTCGATACCATTTCATGTTCGACGCGGTGAAATCGGTTATTCCTGGATCGACCGATGAGTCGACCTTTACGGCGATTCTCCGTTGGGATGCTACCGATCTCGATGGCGCCAAAAGGGAAGCGCTTACGATCGGCTTAAATTACCGTCCCCGGGAAGATAGTGTTTTCAAACTCGAATACGTTATGAATGGAGAAAAGGGCTCTCTTTCAGATGAAGACAATGATGAATTTATCTTCTCTGTGGCCTCTTATTTCTAAGTGAAAATTCCTGCACTCTGTATCACGTATATCGTACTTCTCTCCGGATGTGCACAACATCCGGAGAGGGGTGCTTTTTCATATTCTTACGCGGAGGTATTCACCGCCGCGGAGGCCGCGGTCGCGAACCATTCCGAAGTTGAGGTCGACAAAGCGACAGGAGTGATTACGACGAGTTGGAGTGCGGGAAAACTTACACCGAAGAGTCAAGGTATCCTCCAGGATCAATCGTATGTCGAAAGAGTCCGGTACGAGATCCGGGTGCATATGGGAAGTGGTTCCATTACTGTCGATGTGCGTGCTCAATTGGAACGAAGGGCTCCTAGCGGGCCAAGGGCGATCCGGTGGAAACGCGTTTCGTCCCAAGAGTATGAAAAACAACTGTTCAACGAGATCGCGATGGCGCTCGAGGGGGAGAAAAGGTGATCTCTCTCCTCCTTCTTCTTTTCTGCCAGGATGGGGCACAGGTCTTCCTCTCTGAAAAAGAGGCGGTCGCGCGGGTTTTTGACCGGGATATGAAAGTGGTCAAACGGGATATCCGCCTTCCCGAGAAGGTGAGCAATTCGGTCGACCAGCGGCTCGGGCGCCGGGTGGAAGATCGGTACCGACTCTACCTCGGATTGAAGGACGAAAAGGTGGCCCGGTACGCAATCGTGACCGATGAGGTGACCAAAACCCTTACGATGACTTTCATTGTGGGCGTGAGCCGTGAGGGGAAAGTCACGGATGTCATCGTGATGGAGCATCGGGAGTATGTTGGCGCAGAGGTTGCAAAAAAGAGATTTCTCAATCAATTTCGTGGAAAAGATTCAGAAGATCCGATCCGACGCAATCGCGATATGATCGCTATTGTTGGCGCAACGCTTTCGTGTGACGCGGCCATGCGCGGAACCCGGAAA
Organism: uncultured Planctomycetales bacterium; assembly: GCA_964424925.1. GTDB lineage: Bacteria > Planctomycetota > MHYJ01 > MHYJ01 > JACPRB01 > CAYRLD01. The sequence continues at coordinate 5,242 of CAYRLD010000010.1, read as the reverse complement.
GTGCTTGCGGTGATCCAGGAGTACCTGTCCAAACGTCCCGAAAATGTTTCCTCTCTTCTGACCGCTTCCAAACCGGTTACCGAACAACAGTATGTGATGGGAACGCTCTGCACGATCACGCTTCATGGTCCGCGCGAAGCGGCGGCCGATGCCTTTGCCGAAATCCGAAAGTGGGATGGGATTCTCTCCAACTACAACCCCGAGAGCGAACTCTCGCGACTGAACAAGAGTCGCTCTGCCAATGTGAGTCCCGACTTTCTTCTCTTTCTGAAAGAATCCCGCTCGTTCTCCAAATCGTCCGAAGGGGCATTCGACATCACCGTGGGTGGGTTGGTTTCCGCTTGGGGCTTCCCACAGAAAAATTACCGGGTTCCCTCTGAGGGGGAACTCAAACAGTTGCTCGATCGCGGTCTCACGATCGAAGGGGATCGGGTGACGCTTGAGGGGGCCGCCCAGCTCGACCCGGGTGCGATCGGAAAAGGCTTTGCGCTCGATCGTGCCGTTGAGGTCCTTCGATCGAAAGGAATTACCTCTGCCTTCCTCGACTTTGGAAGTACTGTTTACGCTCTTGGAACCCCTCCAGGGGAAGCGGGTTGGCCGGTGGCGATCCGGGATCCTTTTCAGACGGAAGAGATTCTCGGGACGCTCACCCTCTCGGACGAAGCGCTGTCGACTTCCGGGGATTATGAGAAATATTTCGAACTCGACGGGCGTCGCTACTGTCATATCCTCGATCCTCGTAGCGGTCGTCCTGTCGAAGGAATCGCTTCGGTCTCTCTTCTGGCGAAAACGGCGACCGAAGCGGATGCGCTTTCTACCTCGATCTTTGTGCGCGGGTTCTCTGCGGCGAAAGGAGCCTGCATGGTGGTTCCTTCTGGCGCGGACCCCCATGTCAAAATGACTTCCGCCTGGCGGAACGTTTTTCATGTTCCTTTGGCCTCTGCCCCTCCGGTTGGGCAAAAGTAGCGATACCTTTCTGTTTCTCTCTCTCCCGACTCTCCCTAGAATAGAGCCTCATGAGTGCGTTTCAGTTTTGTGCTCTTCTGAGCCCCCTTGGTCTTGGAATTCTGATTCCCTTCCTCTTTGCACGGGCGGGGGAAAAGGAATGGTCTGTTCGGGGACGGTTGAAGGCGTTCGTGGGGCTTCTCCTTTTCTGGACCCTTCTTCTCGGAGCCCTCTGGGTTGCGTCGGATGAGCCCTTCTCTCGACTTCTTTCTACGCTCGGGTTTCTCGGCGCCTGGAGTGGGTTCCTAGTTGGACTCTTTCACCTTTTCGTCGGGATACGGCTTCCTGGAATTTTCTCTCAAATTCTCTGTAGCTTTCTTGTGATCCTCATGGTCGGAACCCTTTTCTACTTTAATCCGATCCTCGAGGCGGCAGAGGGGGGGGCTCCGGAGACTTTGCAGTCACGGGTCGATCTTGCGATGGAATGGAATCCGTGGGTGGTGATGGCGTATTCGATCTTTGAGGATGATCTTTTGACGCACCGATCGCTCTATACCCGGACGAGGCTTGCCGATCTTCCCCGGATCTATCCGGATTGGGATTCTATTGCCCTTCGATATCTTTTTCTCGCGGGCGCGATGTCGATCTTCTCTTTTCTTTCAACGCTTGTCTGGAGATCGAAGCGTGAAGAGTGATCGATATTCCCGTCAGATTCTCTTCCCGGGTATCGGGAAAGGGGGGCAGGAGAAACTTCAGGCTTCCCGGGTCACTGTTATTGGCTGTGGGGCCTTGGGAACCTCTCTCTGTAATCTTCTTGCTCGTGCGGGTGTGGGATATCTTCGGATCATCGACCGGGACTTTGTCGAGGCGAACAATCTTCAGCGACAGGTGCTCTTTGATGAAGAAGATGCCGCGCAAGCGCTTCCCAAGGCGGTCGCTGCAGCGGCGAAGCTTCAGAAAATCAATTCTGAGATCGAGATTGACCCGATCGTGACCGACTTGCGCGCGGGGAATATTGAATCGCTTCTGGCCGACTCCCACCTCGTTCTCGATGGGACTGATAATTTCGAGACGCGCTTTCTCATTAACGATGCGTGTGTGAAACGAAATCTCCCCTGGATTTACGGAGGGTGTGTCGGAAGTTATGGCATGGTTCTTCCGGTCTTCCCGGGCGAGACGGCGTGTCTTACCTGTTGGCTCGAAGATCGTCCCGAACCGGGATCGACCGCCACGTGCGATACGGCGGGCGTACTCAATACAATCGCCTCGACGATCGCGGCTCTTCAGGGGAACGAAGCGATCAAGTTTCTTTCGGGGAACCGGGCAGAGATCTTCTCCGGCTTAACCGCGATCGATCTCTGGAAGAATTCCCATCAGACGATGAAAGTTCCACGGCGAGTGGATTGTGATCCGTGCGGAAAGGGGATCTTCTCTTTCCTCGAGAAGGGGGAAGAGTCTCTCGCGACCTCCCTTTGCGGTCGGGATGCGGTTCAGATCGTTCCTTCAACGACCACGCTCAACCTCGAAGAGTTGGAAACGCGTCTCGAGAGTGCGGGAGAGGTCTCTCGGAACGACTATCTCCTTCAACTCCGTCTACAGGAGAACGAACTAACGCTTTTCCCCGACGGAAGGGCGATCGTGAAAGGAACGAATGACCCGAGCAGGGCGCGCTCTCTCTACGCCAAATATGTCGGAGGATAGACCTTTTCCGTCTCTGGCTTCGCTTATTCTCCTCTGCTACAATCACGCCCCGTGATTTACCTCGATAACGCTTCTACCTCCTGGCCCAAGCCGGACTCGGTCTATACGGCGATGGACGATTTCGCCCGCAATCACGCCGGAAACCCCGGTCCAACTGGCCACCGGATGGCACGTGCGTCGTCCGAGAAAGTGGATGCGTGTCGACGAGGTGTTGCCGAACTGATCAATGCAGAGAGTCCCGATCGGGTCGTTCTTACGATGAATACGACCGACGCGCTCAATATCGCCTTGAAGGGATTCCTTCGGGAGGATGATCATGTTATTACCTCCCGAACGGAGCACAATTCGACGCTTCGTCCTCTTGCCGCCATGGAACAGGATGGATTTATCTCTCTCGATCGGGCCAGGACCAGCGAGGATGGAACGGTCGATCCGGAGGAAATTCGGAAGCTGATCCGGAAAGAGACCCGGCTGATTGCGATTACCCACTGCTCCAATGTGATCGGGGCGGTTCTTCCGATCGAAGCGTATGCAAAAATTGCGAAAGAAGAGGGGCTTCGGATTCTGGTGGATGCTGCACAGACCGCGGGGGTTATCCCGATCGATGTGCAGGAGATGGGGCTCGATATGATCGCCTTCCCGGGTCAGAAGAATCTTTTCGGGCCGATGGGAACCGGCGCTTTATATGTTGCCGACGGGATTCATCTGACCCCGTTTCGGGTCGGGGCTTCCGGACCGAATGCGGAAGAAGAGAATCAACCGCAAGAGATGCCCGCCCGCCTCGAAGCGGGAACCCCCAATGCCCATGGCTATACGGGTCTGGCGGCGGGGATCCAATTCGTCCAGGAACAGGGGGTCGAAAATATTGGAGCACACGAGAGCCGCATGGCGGTCTCTTTTATTGAACAGGTGCGGGAGATTCCCGGGATAACCGTTCATAGCGGTCGGAATCTGGATATTCAGATCGGCCCCGTTTCTCTTACCATTGACGGAATGGAGCCTGCCCGGGTAGGGTCTCTCATGGATGAGAAGTACGGAATTGCATGCCGGCCCGGCGTTCATTGTGCTCCGGGGGCGCATGAGTTTCTCGGAACGCTTCCGAATGGAACGGTCCGGTTCAGTTTTGGGTGGTTTAATAAACAGGACGAGGTGGACGCCGCAGCAAAGGCGCTCCGCGAAGTCTGTCAGAAGTAGAAGTCTGGAGGAAGAGCATGCTCTTAGGAAAAGTAGTCGGAGAAGTCTGGTCGACAATAAAGGATGAGAAACTCGAAGGGGTTCGGTTTCTCCTTGTCCGGCAGGTCGATCTTCAATACAAACCTCAATCCAACTTTGTGGTCGCCGTGGATAGTCTCGATGCGGGTCGGGGGGAAATTGTTCTCGTCGCGCAAGGCTCCAGCGCCCGGCAGACCAAAGAGACGCACAATCGTCCGGTCGATGCGGTTGTCATGGCGATTGTCGACAAGTTGAATGTGGAATCCGAAAGTGAAGTCAATCGGGATTATGAGCGGCGTGAAAAGGATATTGCGGCTCGTCTCGCAGATCAGCCGGAGATTTAATGGCCAAACCTCTTATTACAGCTCGTGATATAGAACTGGCGGCTCAGTGCGGCGGGATTCTTTATGTAGATGGGGCGTATGTCCTCTCTCCGGGCGCGGGGGATCGTCTTCTCAAACTCGGGGTGAAAATTGAAGAGCGGCGCCGGCCTTCTTCCGGAAAGATGAAAGTGGCTGTTGCCTCCGACCATGGTGGATTTGAATTAAAAGGGGTTCTGAAAACTCATCTGGAATCTCTTGAATACGCAGTTTTCGATTTTGGGACGCATTCGAAAGATTCCTGCGACTATCCCGATTTCGCTGCCAAAGCTTCCCGGGCCGTGGCCGATGGAACATGCGAGCGGGGAATTGTTATTGATGGCGCCGGAATCGGTTCTTGCATGGTCGCCAATAAAATTCCGGGGGTGCGCGCGGCGAAGTGTGATTCACTCTTCGATATTCTTAACTCGCGGGCCCATAACAATGCGAATGTGCTGACACTTGGGGTGAAGCACCCTCTTGATGATGTAAAGAGCTGGGTTCATCAATGGCTCGATGCTGATTTCGAAGGAGGACGGCATGAAAGACGGGTCAAAAAAATAGATGAGTTAGACCAGGTGGGGCAGAGATGATTCTGGGAAAAGTGGTTGGGAATGTCTGGGCGACCAGGAAGCATGAGAACTTCAGCGGTTCGAAAATGCTTCTCGTTCAGCCGCTCAATTCCGATCGAAAGCCGGCGGGAACCCCTCTTGCTGCGGTGGATACGGTGGGAGCGGGTGTGGGAGAGTTGATCTTTTACATTACGGCGAAAGAAGCGATTATCGCGATGCACCGCACGCCCGATCATCTGACCCCGTGTGATGCGGCGATTGTGGGGATCGTGGAGGGGATGTCATGATTCTCTCTCGTGTCACCGGTGTTGTCTGGGCGACCCGGCAGGATGAACAACTCAATGGAAAAAAATTACTAATTACCCAACCGGTAGACCTCGAGGGAAATCTGACCGGCTCTTCTCTTCTCGCCCTCGATCGGGTTGATGCAGGGGAAGGGGACCAGGTTCTCGT
>CAYRLD010000009.1:0-15893 GCA_964424925.1 uncultured Planctomycetales bacterium | reverse complement strand
AGGAACGTACGATCTCTGGACCCGTAAGTTTTGGAAACATGGCCCCTTCAAATGGCGATTCGGAAAAGAGAAATGGGAATATTGCGGCTGGGATTGCGGGTTGGCAGATAACTACCCCTTCCCAGAAAATGTCTGCGCAAATTGGGTGAACCTCGGATCGGTCACCCTGACCGAAGGCGAACACCCTTTTGAAATCCAACTGACCACAAAACCAGGGAAAAAGGCGACCGCCTGTTTTGATGCTTTTCTCTTGGCGGAAGGCCCTTTCGTTCCCCGCGGAAAATTGAAACCGGGAGAAAAGTCTGGAGCCGCCCAGACAGGATATTGGGCCTTTGAACCTTCGCTCGACACCTTTGCCTCCACCCCGATCGACTTACGCCATCTAAACGAAAAGGTCGCCGGAGAGTCGGGGTTCGTAAAACGAAAAAAGAGTCAGTTTCTCCTCGGCAATGGAAAGCCGGTTCGCTTCTGGGGCGTCAATGCGGGAGGGGCGGTCCTGGAAATGGATCGTAGTTCCCTTACCTATCTGGCTCGACGCCTGGCGAAATCGGGGATCAATATCGTTCGCATCCATGACAAGTTCTTTAAGGACTTCACGGACGACCTTGGGGAGGTCGATACGAAAAAGCTCGACCAGCTTCACTACTTCGTCTCCGTTCTAAAGAAAGAAGGGATCTATACAAAGCTCAGCTTTTACTTCCCCCTCTGGGTCGAAATGAAACCGACTTATGGCATCCCCGGATATGAAAAATCCGAGAACAAGCGACCCTTCGCCCTCATCTTCTTCAACAAAACGTTTCAGGAAAGTTATCGGAAATGGGCAAAGGCTCTCCTGACAACTCCAAACCCCTATACCACCCTTCCCCTCGGACAGGACCCGAGCGTCGCTATCGTAGAACTGGTCAACGAAGACAACTACTTCTTCTGGACCTTCTCTTACAACATGATCCCTCCCCCGCAAATGAAACTGTTGGAAACAGAATATGGAACGTGGCTAAAGAAAAAATATGGCTCGGTAGAGAGAGCCCGAAAAGCCTGGGGCGGAGCGCACGACCCAAAAGATATGCCGGAGGCGGGACGAGCGGTCCTCCACGAAGCATACTCCATGACGGGAAAAGGGCACGGAATGGGAGCCAAACATCGTCGAATGAGTGATCAGATTCGATTCTTTACCGAACATCAAAAGTCGTTTTTCGAAGAGACCATTCAATATTTCCGCAAAGAACTAAAAGCGAAACAGCTGATCTCCTGCGGCAACTGGAAAACGGCCGATCCCCGGGTCCTCGATGGGCTGGAACGGTACACGTATACCGCCGGAGACGTCATCGATCGACATGGATATTTTGGGGGAAAGCATGATGGCCCGAGAGCCAGTTATTCGGTGAGCAAAGGCGATACCTTCACGGATCGCTCGGGCCTTACCGACCCAGAAGAGCTACCGATACAGATCAACCAAGTAGAAAACTATCCCCATATCATCTCGGAAATCGGATGGACCAATCCCAACCGATTTAAGGCCGAGTTTCCCTTCCTCTGTGCCACGTATGGATCGCTGCAAGGGATGGACGGCTATTTTCTTTTCACTCTCAATAGCGCTCATTGGGAAACCGGGGTAAAGAAGTTCCCCTTCTCCGTTCCGACGATTCTGGGCCAATCACCCGCATCAGCCCTTCTATATAGGAAAGGGTATATCAAAGAGGCCAAACCGATCGTACAGGAATCTCTTGGCCTGAAAGATCTTTACGACTTTAAGGGAGCCGCGGCGGTGACCGCTCCCAACACCGACCCGGTGCGTAATCCGGGCCGAAAGACCCACCGCATTTCTACAATCGATCCCCTCTCGTTCTACGTCGGGAAGGTAACGCGTAGTTTTACTCCCGGAAAAACGCGTAGATCGATCAAGAATATTGGGAAATATATCGACCGGGAGAAGCGCATTGTCAAAAGCAACACGGGAGAGTTGACCTGGGACTATGGCCAAGGCGTGGTCGTCCTCAACACTCCTTGTGCGCAAGGAGCCGCAGGATTCCTCCGCCGCGCCGACCGGATCAAGTTAAAAGATATCGATATCGAATCCGAAAATGAATATGCGGTGCTTCTTGCGGTCTCCCTTGATGGAGCCCCCCTTTCAAAAGCAAAGAAGGTTCTTCTTCAAGTCGGAACCGAGGAGCAATTTTTCGGATGGAAAACATCCGGTCATGAAATTCGAGATCTGGGAGGGCTTCCGATTAATGTACGCAATACCCAGATTACGGTCACCTTCCGAAAGGGAAAGAGATTCAAGGAAGTAGCCATTCTAGATGCCAATGGACAGGTACGAGCGGTTCAGCCAACAGCTCCGTCCGGATCAAAACTAAGCGTCGTTCTCCCGGCCGACGCCCTCTACACCATCCTTCGATAACAATTCTCGCACAGCAAGTGCAACCCGTTTTCCAGAAATCTTCGAGGCCGGAATTTGATTCTCCCGGTTCCCGGAAACGAAAACCCTCGACGGCTCCCCCAAAAGGTAGGGTCCCGTTATTTCCGGGCGTGCCCGTGGGCCAAAGATAGCCACAACAGGCGTCTTCTGACTCGATGCGAGATGAAGGATCCCTGTATCGCAAGTAACCAGACATGCGGACTCTTGCAATAAACCAGCTAGAACGTCTACCTCAAGAACATCTTCCGGAAAAATTGTCTTCCCCACCGGTAGAGCCTTAACGAGTTGTTTCGCCCTTCGCCGTTCACGATTCGAGTGCGCGCTCAAGTAAAAATAAATCCCTTCTATATCCAGTAGCGCTTCTGCACATTCCAAAAAGTTCCCAACCGGCCAGGTGCGATCCTCTTTTCCGAAAGGCCAAAAGCGAACCGTTTGATTCGTCCCAATATTGAACATAACTAATTTCTTGCATGCAGAAGGAAGGAGATGGCGCGCTTCCTGCCGGGCCTTCTCTGATACTGCAAAGACCATCGGCCAAGGAGGATCTCCCACCCCCAAGGGCCATGCTTGTAAAACGGATGCCTCGGCCCGGTGGTAGAGATCAAGACTTCCTGGGTTATGGGTGGAAGGAATAGCGGGGGAAGGTCCGGCCGAGGATAATTTTTCCGGATCGAGGTAGTGCGGAACCCCCACTTGTTCGAGCATCTCATGAATTCCACGAGGCTCCTTCCCCACCACAATGGCATCCAGTTTCTTCTCTTGAAGGATCTTCAATAAAGAAACCATCTTATCCGGCCCACTCTTCTTTGTGATTCCTAAAGGGAAAGAGAGAACTTCTTCGACACCCGGATGGGAATTCCAGAGGGAAGGCTGATTGGTCAGAACCAAAACCTGCCTATCCGGATTCGCCGCCCGAAGGGCATCGGGAAGAGAGGTCCAGAAAAGGTTTTCTCCCATCCGTCCGTACCGTACGAGAAGAACCCTTCGCGCCCCACCTGTCCCCAATTCCTGACCGATTTCCCTCATGCATGCTCCATGCTCTCCATCAGGACAAAATTGTCAAGAGGGGAAAACGAGACTTTCATTCCAGAGCCCATATGGGTAGATTGTCGCGAGTTGGATACTGGGGAGTACACAATATGAGCGCAACATCCACTTTTGAAAAGTGGGTTTCTACGCGAAGATTGGTCCGTCCAAATCAAGAGGACCCCTCTTTCGTCGATTTGGCACAAGCCCTCGCAACTTTAAATGGTCTGGGCAGTGGCAAAGAACGTCCACAGACACAGAAGATCCTCGACACGATTGGGGAAACGGATCATCTAATCTTTGTTCTTATAGATGCTCTGGGAGTTCATTTCGTAGAAGATCTCCCGGAAGACTCCTTCCTTCGGAGCAACCTCAAGCAGGGAATCCGCTCGGTATACCCCTCCAGTACCGCCCCGGCACTCACCTCCCTCGCGACAGCGGTCTGGCCTGGATCTCATGCGGTTACGGCATGGTGGACCCATCTTCCCGAATTTAACCTGACGGCAACGATCCTTCCTTTCGTCGACCGAGTTACGGGAGAAGATCTTGCGAAGAAAAATATTACCATGGAGAAGGCCTTTCCGCAGACATCCCTCTCGGCACGATTTAAAAGAAAGGTCCGATCGTTCCTTCCGGCACACATATCGGAAAGCACCTACTCCCGCTATGTTCGTGGAGATTTCCCCGTTACGGGATATCAAAATTTACCCGAAGCGGTCGACCAGGTTTTGGAAGAAACAAAAACCTTGGAAGGCCCCACCTTCCATTATCTTTATTATCCCGGAGTGGACGCGGCCGCGCACGATTTTGGGCCGGACTCCCCTCAAGCAGTCCAACAAGTTGCTCTTGCGGAAAAGGAACTTTGCCGGCTTCGAAAGGAACTCCCTTCTTCCAGTCGGATGGTAATCTGTGCCGACCATGGGCAGATCAGAGTGAAACAAGAGAACAAACATTTCATCACCCCCGACGATGAATTGATGACATACCTAAAGCATCCTCCCTCCGGCGAACCGAGGGTTTCGATGTTCCACGTAAAAGAAGGGATGCACGAAAAATTTGTGACCGCATTCCGAGAAAGATTTTCGGACCATTTCCTTCTTCTCAGTGCGGATGAAGTCGAAGAACTGGAACTGATGGGGCCGGAAATGACAAAAGAGACCAAACGGCGTATCGGGGATTTCATTACCATCAGCGATGACCAGTCGGCGCTTTTCCACAGTCCCCTCGAACCAAAATCGGGTGAAGCCAAAATGAATGGGTACCATGGGGGAATGACACAAACGGAAATGATGGTGCCTCTGATTATCGCCTAGGCCGATTCTTTTCCGAAGAGGAATGACATCTCCCCCTCCAGATCATCCGGGTCGGTAAGCGATTGCAAAACCCGATCCCGAAGAAGATTTCGAAGATCAGATCGAATTCGTCGAAGAGCCCCCCGCACAGAGTCTTCCGTAACGCTGTATTTCACCGCCAGATCACGATAGGTGGGTGGGTTCTCTTCCACAAAACTATACTCTTCAAAAATCTTGAAGAGAGACTCTTTTCCGACACCCACATACTGATCTCGAAGAGTCTGCAATGAATCCTGCATCAAAGATTGAGCCCAGAGCCGATTGAAAGTCGTTTCGATCGACTCTGCCGAAGAAGGAAGTTCGAAAATGGATTCATCCTCCCGATCGATCGAAATATGAACTAATTTCCCGCCCCGCTTCTGACGATTTTGATCCCGGGTATAATTGCGCATAAAGTTTTCCAGGGCGGCCCGAATAAAGGATCGGAATCGACCTCGATCGGGTGCAACCGATTGAAGAACATCCTTCTCCACCATACGCGCAAAGAATTCCTGCGTGAGATCCTTTGCTAATTCGTTCGATTTATTCCATCGAAGACGAACCAACCAATAAACAGGCTTCCAATACATTTCACAGAGACGTTCCAAGTGAGGGCGTGCATTGGGGGCATCCGGATCCCCGGCCTGAAGCACCATCGTCCAAAGTGTGGAAGGAAAAGCTCCTCGGCCTCCTATTTGAGTGGCAGGATCGCCCGGTTGCATTATTTCTCCCCTATCCTTTGAATAATCACACGGGGGGCCTCTCTCACTTCTGCCAGATCGACCGCCTGAACATCGCCTCCTATTTTCACATCCCGGGAAACCCTCCCATAGAGAAAGTTCCCGTCCCGAATGATTTTCCTTCGAAAATATCGGTATACCGGATCATGAGACTCGACTTCCCCTTTAAGGGATATCTGGGATAAGCCTTCCCGATCCCCAACGACGACTGTTTTCCCTTTGAAAAGAGCTTCTCCATCCAAAATCGAACCCGATATCTGGAGTCGCTTATTGTTATAAGAAAGATCCCAACGGTTCTTTTCCTCCCCCCCCCGGATCCGGGAATAGGTGACCCAAGAGTTGCTCGTCCTCGAAACCCGAGTCACCTTCGCCTCTATCCGAAGTTCAAATATTTCGTTCTTCGCACTCTGATAACTATCGAATAAAGGCTTAACCAGTCCGGGAAACGAAATTTCTCCTTTTCCGCGAGTATAGTACAGATCCGTGCGCGCCTCTCCCAGATCACAACCCTGGCGAACCACAATAACAGAACCTCCCGGAAATCCTCCCCAGACAACAAAGCAGGCGACCCCGGGCAGAAGAACAACGGCAAAGCGAATCCAACGGGAACGCCATAACGAAAGGCCTCCCAAAATGATCATGGAGAAGAAGAGATAGAGAACCAAAAACCAGATCAGAAAATCCCGCTGCCCGATCACCCATCCATCCGCAGGAACAAGTTGGTAGACAGCTGGATCGATCGGTTCAAACCAACGGGAATTAAATTTCCCTCGTTCCCGGGCTCGAGAAACGGCATCGGCTACATCTGTGGAAAGGATTCCCCCCATATCTTCATATCCCGTCGGAGCAGATCCAACCACCGCATCGACCGCTTCATACCAATGGAGACGTGGCGGCTTCGGGATCCAATCAAAGACAACGGTATGCGCATCCGGGGAGTTTCCCTCTGCTTGAATCAGGAGTTCACTTTGATAAAGACCCCGTCCAAATCGAGCCCGCTCATATTGAAAAAGGGTCGCCCCTCCCTTGCGAAATTCGATCTGGAGGGGCGCATCCAAAGAGAGCGCGATGGCCGGAAGAAGAAATCGATTACCGCCAACGGAAAGTTGAACAGGATGGACAACAGAAAAACCAAAATCCGTTCGAACAACAAGATCCCCCTCCATTGCTTCCGCACTGCGGACCTCGACTTCGAGAGGAGCCCAATGACCGGGTCGAAACGCACCCCCGGTAAGAATTTCGGCCTTTTCGATTCCAGAAGCAGCCTGAAGACAGAGAAGTCCAAGAAGAATGAGCATGGCCGTATCTTACAAAAGACTAGGCGGTAGTGCTCTTGGTCCTTCGAAGAAAAACGGGCCCCAGAATCAGTCCGACTGTAGCTGCTCCGTAAATGGCAGACTGAACCAGAGGAGTGGAGCCAACTTCAATCGAGGAAGCGGCCCAGAAGGGGGAGAGGGATTCTAAAAATCCCAGGGAGGTTCCGTACATGTCCCAGGATAAGTATGCGATGAAGGGGAAGCCGACCGACACAACAAAGAAGAAAAAGTAATACCACGCACGCATTTTCCATTTTCTCTCTACTCCGGCCGCAAAGAGCGCCGCGACAAAAGAGGCCATCACAATCACCAGGAGCTGGCCTTTAAAGAAAGTCAACAAGCCGAGGGTTGAAATATTTAAACAAATCATCGCAACCGGAAGCATAAAAACAGAAAGGACCACAACCTGGATGAGAAGAAGACTCACGGAGCCCGTTTGAAAGGACCCTTCCTGCAATGCCGGACGTTTCGAATCTTCCGCCAGGATTTTTGGGATAAACTTAGGCCACATCACGAGCACAAAGAAGAGCTGCGCGTAGAGCAGATATTGGAAGGAGTCCCCGGGAGTGATCAGAAGAGAGGTAAATGGAAAATCACCGGCAAGAGCGATCAACATGGCTCCTGTAATGAAAGCAAGCCAAGATAGATAGAGAACGATCGTCTCATGGAGACTCACACGTGACATCCAATCCTCCCTGGTCCCTTACTGGCGACCGTACAGATCCCCCAGAGGAGGCTATCGACGCGTTCCGAGCTGGCTGTTCCGCTCGAGAACGGCCGCTTCGCCTTTCTTATAATACACCTTAACGTAAACCAGATTTTTCAGGCCCGGAAAATCTTTCAGGACCATCCTCAGGTTTTCTACTTTTTCGTCCTGGGTAAGTTCCCCATACTTATCCGTAGAGAGGGGCCGACCCCAATAAATAACACATCCAGTATTCGTCGAAAGAGCCATCTCACTCCGAAGGGAGTCGATCCGGCCATCAAAATTCGAAACGTCAATTGCAGCCACATCAACCGAGGAGAGAACCTGGTCGTCTAATGCATACCGGGCCAGTTCGATCCCCGCATCGAGAGCGGGATCATTCCATACCTGCCCAGCCTCGGGGGCCCGATGTAATCCGACAATATCGGCATTGAGTTCACACGGGGGTCGCTCTTTCCAAATCCCGGGCAACCGAACCCGATCTTCATCAACAACGATCCATCCCTCGGAAGTTTTGACCGCCGCGACAGGATCTCGGTACTCGAACCGGACGCGAATCTGGTCGGGGAAAACTCTCTCTACAGAAGAAACTTCTTTTACCCATGGGTTGGATTGGAACGCACGCCCAATCCATTCCGTCGTCCCTTCTTCCATCATGCCCCGTTCGGTTCCGTTGAGGGAAATCGTTACCGAATTCTGCCCATTCGCCCAATCAGGAACGAGAGAGACCCGGAATTTCTCCGCTTGAACAGAAAATTCAGGTTTCCCACGAATCAAGCTGTAGACTTCACTGTGAACCAGGAGAACGATCAAACTGAGGGTTCCCACGACAAGAGAGACCTTACTCACCTTGAAAAGACCTTCTTTATGGTCGGAAACCCATTCTTTGATATGAAATTGAGGTAGACGGGGAGCCTTGAACTTTTTCCAAAACTTGCCCCCGCGTTTCATCCAGTGGTATATCGGCAAACTTCGCTCTTCCCTTTGGCGCATCATGACATCAAAATTAAATTGTTCCCCTTGCTGCCCCCTCCCCCGGCGTGATATATACGCACATGGACTTCTATCAGGCCCCCCCTCGACTCAAAAACTTATTCGAACAAGATACCGCCCTACAGAGAGAACTCACCCGAAGATTGCCGGCCGACCTTATGAAACGGGTTCGCCCTGTTTTGGAAGAGATGGGACGACTCGTGGTAGAAGAGGTGAAAACTCTCGGCGATGAAGCCGAAGCCCACCCCCCCGTGCATATTCCTTATGATCCGTGGGGAAAAAGAATCGACGAGATCCGCGTTTCTGGAGCGTGGAATCGACTCAAGGAATTTTCGGCAAGACAGAATCTCATCGCTACAGGATATGACGAGTCACTCGGAGATCGCAAGCGAGTGGTGCAAGCCGCTCTTCTCCATCTTTTTTCTGCCAGTTCCGCCACCTATTCCTGCCCCCTTGCAATGACCGATGCCGCCGCGCGGGTACTTCTCGATATCGCTCCCGCACCCCTTCGGGATCGGTTGGCACCCCAATTAATTTCAACCGAGATCACCTCGGGACAATGGATGACCGAACGGTCCGGAGGGTCGGACGTAAGCGGCACCAGCACTATTGCCAAAGAAATCGACGGAAATCGATACGCGCTATCGGGCGTAAAATGGTTTACCTCTTCGGTTACCTCCGAGATGGCGTTGACGCTTGCCAAGATCGAAGGATCTGAAAAGCTCTCCCTCTTCTGTGTAGAGGTGGCCGATGGAGGGATCGAGGTCAACCGCCTAAAAGAGAAACTGGGAACCCGAGCTCTTCCGACAGCAGAGTTGACTCTAAAAGAAACACCCGCAACTCTAATCGGGGAAGAAGGTCGAGGCGTTGCCAATATTTCGGGGATGCTCAACATCACCCGCTACTACAACGCGGTCGCTTCCACCTCGGCAATGAGTTACGCAAAACTGCTCGCTGGAGACTACTCGCAAAAGCGAAAAGCGTTCGGGAAGCCCCTTATCGACCACCCCCTTCACCGAAGAACACTCGAAGATCTCGAGTGCACCGCTGCCGCAGGGCTGGCGCTGGTCTTCGAGGTAGCCGATCTCCTTGGTAAAGCGGAAGAGGGAACGGCAAGCGAAGAGGAGCGCAAACGCCTTCGAGGGCTCGTGCCAATCGCAAAATTGACACTCGGAAAACAGGTCGTAGCGCAGACGAGCGAAGCTCTCGAGTGCTTCGGAGGGGCTGGATACATAGAAGATACAGGTCTTCCCCGCCTTCTTCGGGACGCGCAGGTACTCCCCATCTGGGAAGGCACGACCAATGTTCTTTCACTCGACCTCTTCCGGGCAGAGGTGAAGGAGTCCTCCCTTACGTCGATCCTTGAAGATCTGAAAAGACGCGCTTCCGGGACTCTTCTTGAAAAGGTCGAACAATTCTCCTCCTGGCTCAACGCCGGGGATCCAAAGCCGGAGGAAGAAGCTCGACGGATCGCACTGACGACGGGGCATCTCTGCGAGGCGGTCTATCTCGGAGAATCCCTTACCGGGGGAGGTGAGGCGTTCGAGCGATTTATCCAGAATATCTTATAGAGAAGTGGGTTTCTTCTCCCCCATTGCCCAACGGCGAACGTCATCCACGATCAGGTAGAGCGCAGGGATGAAAAGAAGCAGAAGGACGGTCGCGAAGAGCAATCCCCAAACGATCGAGACCGCCATCGGAGTCAAGAATGCAGCGCTGCCGGTTACTTCAAACATGAGGGGCATCAAACCGACCACAGTCGTTGCTGTCGTCAGGAGAATCGGGCGCAGACGGTGACGCCCTGACCGGATAATCGCTTGCAATCTAGGAACTCCTGCCGCACGAAGACGATTAATAAAATCAACAAAGACAAGGGAATCATTCACCACGACACCAGAAAGGGCGACAACACCGATCATCGCCATCAGACTCATCGGTTGCCCGTGAATAAACAACCCGTAGATCACCCCGATTAACCCAAGAGGAATGGTGAAGAGAACGACAAGGGGCTGAATAAACGATCGGAAGAGGGCTCCCAGGATCATATAGATGAGGATGAAGGCAACCCAGAAGGCGGACATAAGAGAGTCCATCGACTTCTTTCGATCCTCATCCTCCCCACTGTACGAGAGGAATACCTCAGACCCGATACTCGCCCCATACTTTTCTCGGACCTGATTATTGACCGCAAAAGAGGTAATGACCTCCGACTCGACGTCCGCCCGGACCGTTATACACCTTTTCCCATTGTACCGGTTAATCTGCGCGGGCCCCCGACGTGGCTGAATCGAAACGACATTCTCCATCGGAACAAGAGTTCCGGAATCCCGCCGGACATTGAGCGCCATGAGATCATTCACGTCTCGACGGAACTGAGGAGCCAGACGAACCACCACATCGATATCTTCATCCCCTCGGAGGATTTCTGTCGCGAGCCCGCCCCCATAAGCAAACCGGACCGTCTCTGCAACCGAAAGAACATCAACCCCAAGTTCCTTCGCCTGCGTTTCATCAATAACAATATGTTCTTCGGATTTCCCCGTATCATCATCACTGGTGATATCTTTCACGCCCTCAATAGCTGCGAGAAATGATTTAATTTCAGCCGAGACCTCCCGCAAACGTTCGAGATTCTCCCCCCGAATGCGAATCTGAACAGGGGGCCCCGTGGGTGGTCCCGTTCTCCCGCGGACAACCTCCACTTTCACCCCTTTGCCCGGCTCGAGAGACTTCCGAAAGGCGGCAATAATTTCTTCGCCGCTTCGATCCCGCCGGTCGGCATCCACGAGAGTAACCGTCACCTCCCCAATGTTCGATGCGATCGACCTTTCGGCTCCACGACCTGCTTCTCCGATCCGCCCCAGAATACTCTCCCACTCTTCTTCTGGAAGATTCTCCGCCTGTTTTTCAATTTCGCGAACCACCCGCTCGGTCTCCTCGAGTTTTACTCCAACCGGAGCGGTAACACTCAACGTGAATCGATCGAGATTGAGATCTGGGAACAATTTGAATCCGAGAGTCTTAAACCCAAAGCCGACAATCAATACCGCAATGAGAATCGTACAGGGAACAAATATATACCGCCGGCGAAGAATCTTTGTCAGAAGCCACGTATAGAACCCCCGCAGGATGCGAAACCACCCCTTCTCCCGATTCTTCTCTTTGTCGACCAGTTTCGGCAGACCAAAATCGGCTAAATGACTTGGAAGAATAACAAAAGATTCTACAAGAGAGCCGATCAAGGCGAAGATGACCACCAGGGGAATCCACATCATGAACTTGCCGAGGATTCCGTCCATCAAGAGCATCGGAAGAAAGGCGGCCACACTCGTCAGAATCGCCGCATTGACCGGCATAAAAACTTCGCTCGCCCCATCGATCGCGGCCTTTTCACGACTTTTCCCCATCTGCAAATGTCGATACACATTTTCCGTGACAACGATCCCGTCGTCTACGAGCATACCGAGGACAACGATCAGTCCGAACATGGAAATCATATTGAGGGACGCGCCATACCAATACATCAAGATCAAGGCGAACATGATGGAGATCGGAATTCCAAGACCCGCCATGAGGGAGATCCGTCCATTCAAATCGACCATCATGATGAACAAGACCAGAACGACGTAGATTCCACAAATCGTCATCGCTAAGGAGAGTTCCTGATCGAACATCCGGACGAGTATCACGGCAATGACCGTGGCCATCGCAATGAGTGCGACCGTACGCTTGGAAATCTTTCTGGCAAGGGCCATATAGAGAACCAAAATGACGAGACCAAACCCGAGCATACCGCTGTTCACTAATACATTCAGCCGCGCCCGGATCATCTGGGTACCGTCCCGCGTAACAGAGACCTTCACATTCGGATCAACTTTTTGGTTAAAGTCGTCGACAAGAGTAGAAATCTTGTCTCCGATCTGAATGGAGTTTCCCGCCATGTTTTTTTCTACGCGAATATTGATGGACCGATTTCCATCAACATGTCCAAAAGTAACCGGATCTTCATACGTATCGCTAATGGTCGATATGTCTGAGAGAGAAACCGTGTGGCCCCGATCATTCGACAAGAGAACAACCTCATTGAGTTCCCCCGCATGTTCGATCTCCCCCACCGTCCGGACGCGAACCTCCTCCGTATCCCCCTTGTAGGATCCACCAGGCTGATTTAAGTTCCGGTTCCGGATCTGCCCCATCACGTGAGAGATGGTCAGTCCGTAATGTTCCAGTTTATCCCGATCGACCTCAACCCACACTTCCCGATCACGAAGACCGGTCAATTCCACACTGGTTACGCCACGGATTTCCAGAAGAGCTTCTTTCACCTCTTCGGATACTTCTTTGAGGATTGCGTAATCGGTCGATCCGGAAACCGCAAGGTTCATCACCGGGAAAGAAGGGCCCAATTTATCCACGCGGGGAACTTCTGCCTCGCGGGGCAACTGTGCTCGACTCACACGATTCTGAACATCACTGACGACCTTATCGAGATCTTCGATATCCGCCTTCAGAACAAGGATAACGACCGATCGCCCCTCAATGGCGGAGCCAAAGTAGTCATCAATCTCTTCCATGTCCTTGATTTCGGTTTCGATCTTTTTCGTCACCTTTTCTTCTACATCCGAAGGAGACGCTTTGGGATAAATCGTGATCACCGAGATAAATTGGAGGTCGACCTGGGGGAATGCTTCGAGAGAAACACTACGGCCGGAAATGATCCCACACACCACAATCAGGATCATGATCATGTTGATTAAAACGTGATTCTTGACGGAAAACCTTGGGATCATGATCGGATCTTTTCGACTACCTCTCGGCCGCGGCAGGTGCGAAATCGATCTCCTGCCCGTCCTTCAATTCCTGTCCCCCGGCAATGATGACCCGCTCTCCTTCCTGGAAATCACCCTCAATACGGATTCGGTCCCCGTAGCGACCGCTCACCCGTACGGGGGAAAGAGAAGCCCGACCTTTCTTGACCATCCAGAGATAGCTTCGATCTGCACGGGTAATGAGTGCTTCGGAAGGGATATAGAAACCACGGTCTCGGACTCCGGTATGAATTTCTAATCGGAGGGACATCCCAGGAAAAATTAAATTCTCGGTCTGATTTTGGATGAGAAAGCGAACCGGATAGGTCCGGGTCACCGGGGTCGCCTCGAGAACCATTCTCACCTCTTCTACATCCATACGTCTTCCCGAAGATTCAAGGCGAAGGGAGCCTTCTCCTTTGCCGCGACGTAACTGAAGCATCTTCTCTTCCGTCAGACCGACTTCGATCTGCATTTGGGAGAGGTCGAGTAGTTCAGAAGCCGATTCTCCCATTCGTATATACGTGCCGATCGTCACCCACTTCTGAAGAACAACCCCAGACCACGGAGCCCTTACGTCATAATCACTCAAAATTTTTCGAGCCCGTTTTACAGCCTCCCCTTGCCGAGCGAAAGCAATCGAAGTCGTCTTGACGAGAAGTTTGGCCGCCTCAAGATCGTCTTCAGAGATATGATCATCCGTGTGGAGAAGTTTCTTTCGTTTGAGATCCCCACTCGCATTCTCGGCCTCAACCTTCCGGCTTTCCCAAGCGGCCTCCTGATCGGCCAAATCGATCGAGGCGATCCGATTATTGATTCGGAAGAGGATTTGGTCTTTCTTCACTTCCTGGTCGACCTCGAAGAAGACCTCTTCTACCACGCCAGAGACTTGCGGTTTGATGACCACTTTCCGTTCCGGGAGAACGCGGCCGTTGATTTCGATCACAAGAGGGATTTCGCTCTTTTCGAGAGGAAGAATCTGAGGAACGGAGACACTTGGAGTCTCTCTCTTCCACTTTTTGGAGTCCCCTCCGAAAAGGTCACTTTTGAGAACGCCAAAGACAATCCCGCCAATCAGGACGGCAAGGATAATACTGAGGACCAGAGGACGTCCGCGCATACTGTTTCTCACAATAGTAATACGAATGAATCGCTACTTTATAACAGGGGTAGATCATATTCTCTTCCTAATTGAAGAGCAAGACGTGAACCCTTCCCGATTTTCGCCGTTTATACCTATATGATCCGCTTTCTATCCTGGATTCTCCGTAGAAAAATTGGCCTGATCCTCCCCGGATTTCTCCTCCTCACCGGATTCTCCACCTTACAAGCCAACCCGGTAACAGGAATCTCGCTTCTCGGAGACGTCTCACGGAAGAAAAAGGCCCCAATGAAGATCGGAAAAATAAGAGGAAAAAGGGTTCTCATTAATACGGGATGCGGGGGGTGCGGGTTCCAGACCATTATCGACCAAAATGCGTTCCGATTCCTGGCTCTCCACCAGAATTCCGATGGATCGTGGAATCATCGCCATCCAAATTGTCTCTGTCCCTTGCCCCGGTTGAATTTGAATAAATGGGCCCCCCTCCAGGAAACAGAAACCGTCGCGACAAAGGAGAAGGTCTCGAAGTTGATCTCCCGGTTCCAGGAGGAGTTGATCGAAGTAAGAGAAGAGGCCGCGTCTGAGTTAAAAAAGATCGGAGTGAACGCGATTCCAGGCCTCCTCCGTGGGATGAAAAATGAAGACGCAGAAACTTCGGCCCGATGCAGAAGCCTGGTCCAAGAGATCCAACCCATCCCAGAGATGGATTCCACCCCGCTCGCCCTCTTGGCCTATCTCGGATCTGGGAATACACACCGGGAAGGACCGCACAAGGAGGAGGTTACGGCCGGCATGAAGTATCTGATTCTCAACCAGTCGGTGGAGGGACGGGTCGGGGGAAAAAGGGACCTGAACCACATCATCGGAACGATCGCAATCTGTGAGGATTTTCGCAGGACCAAGACAGCCTCGATACAACCCCGAACGGAAAAGGCTGTGGCCTACCTTGGAAATATCTGGGCGAGAACGCCCCGAATGATCGCCTGGAAGGGTCTCGCGCTGAGATCAGCAACGCTCGCCGGAATAGAATGGCGCGAATCATGGCTCAAGGAACTCGAGGCCGTCCCCCTCACGGGAAAAGACCCCTGGAGTTGGGTCGCAAAGAGGGTCATCAAAATGGTAAGAGGAGAGAAAATCACCCTCGACGAAACGTCTCCGATCTTTACAACCCGGATGGACGAAATCGATCCCGAACTTCTCTACCTGATCAACGTCCTCGTCTACCGCTACCATCCCAGCGGAAAAAGTTTCTCCGATTGGAAAACCCGGCTAAAGAGAGAACTCAAAAGAGAGGAGAACAAGGATCAAAAGGAGTGCCGCTTCGGCTCCTGGAAGGGACAAACACACGGAAAGCGTCTCATAAAAACAACTTTTCGGGTTATGACCCTGCATCTCTATTACAGGTACTCCAAGACACTTGTGAGTGAGAAGTAGAGCCTCTATTTCTCTTTT